>NZ_LSJN01000061.1:0-152187 GCF_001557225.1 Streptococcus sp. CCH8-C6 | reverse complement strand
AGAGCGCACGCCTGATAAGCGTGAGGTCGGTGGTTCGAGTCCACTCGTGCCCATTAAATATTGGAGAATTACTCAAGAGGCTGAAGAGGACGGTTTGCTAAATCGTTAGGTCGGGTAACCGGCGCGGGGGTTCGAATCCCCCATTCTCCGTATAATGAGGGGTTTAGCATTTGCTATCTCCTTTTCTTATACTTTCTCGTCCTGTTTAGTGAGGTTTTTCTGATGAATCGATTTAAAAAGTCTAAGTTTTTAATTTCTTTTTTTGTATTAGTTGTTGCAATGACGATACTTATCTTATCTACCTCTTCAAGTTGGTTTGTATCAACTACTTCAAATATTATTTCATTGGTAGATAGACTTGTTGGCTCTCCTTTTGCTTTTGTAGCTGATAAAAAAGAAGAAATGTCAGATTTGATGTCTACTTATAGAGAGAATCAACAGCTCAAGAAAAATCTTTATAAGGTTGAGGAAAAGGCTGGGAAGGCAGATTCCTTAGAAGATGAAAATGAGCAGTTGCGAAAACTTCTGGAATTTAAAGAGACTGATAAAAATCAAGTTCAAATTGCCAGCGAAGTGATTGCCCGTACGCCAGCATCCTGGAAAAATGAGTTGACCATTGACAAAGGGACGTCTGACAATGTGACAGATGCTATGTTGGTGGTCGCTAATGGTGGTCTGGTCGGAAGTGTTTCTGAAACCAGTAGCCAGTCTAGTTTAGTATCTCTACTGACTAACGAGGAAAACTCAACTAAAATTTCTGTTAGAATTCAAACGAAGTCTGGTCCAGTTTATGGGATTATTACGGGTTATGATGCAAAAAATTCTGCTTATATCATCAGTCAGTTAAATAGTGCTGAAGATATAAAAGAGGGAGATGAGGTTGCAACCAGTGGCTTGGGTTCTTATAATGCAGAAAATATTCCTGTCGGTAAGGTACTTTCCGTGTCTGAGGCTAAGGATCAACTAAACAAAGTTGTCCTAGTTAAGCCGGCTGCTGATTTGTCGGATATCCGTGCTGTAATGTTGGTAGGGAACTAATATGAGAGATATTAAAGAACACCTTTTGACTCCTATTATTTTATTTTTTGTTTTACTGATAGATGGACAGATTTCAACTTTTCTGGCTAATATTCTGCCTTTGCAATGGCATTTAGTCAGTCATTTTATCTTTATTTTCATGCTTTTTGTTTCCATCAACCTCTCTAAAAACTATAATATTCTCTTATTTTGTTGTTTGGGGCTCATTTATGATGTTTACTATTTTCATACCATCGGTATTGCTCTTATTCTTTTTCCTCTTTTAAGTCTCTTGGTTTGTCAGTCTAGTTCGACTATGCTTTTAAATAAATTCACTCGCTTTTTATCTGTTTTGATTCTTGTATTTTTATTTGAATTAATCAGTTTTACTTTTGCAGTATTTTTGAATCTTTCTAGTCTTAATTTTCAGGCATTTGTCCTTAGTAGCCTAGTACCGACTATCCTCCTCAATAGCTTGATATTCCTCATTTTTCAGCCTATTTTCGAAAAAATGTATTTATGATAAACAAGAAATAAAAATGTAATAAAGGCGTAACATATGATACAGCATTTTCTGGTATACTAGTTAATGTCTTATAAGAAGGAGTGTATTATTTTTATGAAGAAAAAACTACTCACATCAATTTTATTGAGTACAGTTATCCTTTCACAAGGAGCTGCACTTGTGAGCGTTAAAGCGGAGACAACTGATGAAAAGATTGCTGCACAAGACAGCAAGATTAATAGTTTAACAGAGCAAGAACAAACTGCGCAGACACAAGTTAACGAGATTCAAGGACAAGTATCTGCTATTCAAAAGCAACAAGAAGAGCTTAAAGCAGAAAATGAAAAATTGTCTGCTGAATCTGCAAAACTTTCTGCTGAGATTGACGAACTGTCTAAAAATATCGTAGCTCGTAATGAGTCGCTTGCAAATCAAGCACGGAGTGCGCAGACAAGTGGAAGTGCTACTAGCTATATCAATACAGTAATCAATTCTAGTTCTGTAACGGAAGCTATTTCACGTGTTACAGCTATGAGCGAAATTGTTGCAGCAAATAACAAGATGCTGGAACAACAAAAGAAAGATAAAGAAGCGATTTCTGAAAAACAAGTTGCAAATAATCAAGCAATTAATACTGTTATCGCTAATCAACAACAATTAGCAGATGACGAGCAGACTTTGGCTACTAAACAAGCAGAATTAAAAGCAGCTCAAGCGGCACTTGCTGCTGAAAAAGCAACTGCTGAAGGTGAAAAGAATAGTTTACTTGAACAGAAAGCAGCAGCTCAAAAAGCTGCTGAAGAAGCAGCAGCTCGTGAAGCTGCATATAAAGCAGAACAGACTGCCCAACAACAAGCAATTGTAGCTTCTGGAAATACTACGTTACAAGCGCAAGTTCAAGCAGTTAATAATTCAGGTGCCTCAGCACCAGCAGTTGTTCAGTCTGTTGCCCGTGCGAATAGACCAGTTTATAGCTCATCTGCATCTTCTTATCCAGTAGGTCAATGTACTTGGGGTGCTAAGACATTAGCTCCTTGGGCTGGCGATTACTGGGGTAATGGTGGACAATGGTCTGCAAGTGCAGCAGCAGCAGGCTTCCGTGTTGGTTCACAGCCAGAAGTTGGAGCGATTGCATGTTGGACTGACGGTGGATACGGACACGTTGCAGTAGTAACAGCTGTTCAATCTACTACAAGTATCCAAGTATCAGAAGCAAACTACCTTGGACAACAATCAATCGGTAACTACCGTGGATGGTTTAATCCAACAACTGCACAAGGTACAGTTTCATATATTTATCCGAACTAATCAGTAAAAAGCGCCTCTGGCGTTTTTTATTTTTAATTGAAAAATCCACTGAAAAAAGTTACAATGGTAGTTGGGAAAAGTTGTAATTGGACAATGAAAGACGATTTAGAATCTGGAGGGAATCATGTCTTTTTCTGATTTAAAACTCTTTGCTCTTTCTTCTAATCAAGAATTAGCGCAGCGTGTTGCTCAAGAGATTGGATTGCCACTTGGGAAATCAACTGTCCGTCAGTTCTCTGATGGGGAGATTCAAGTGAATATTGAAGAATCTATTCGAGGGAAACACGTCTTTATTTTGCAGTCTACCAGTTCGCCAGTCAATGATAATTTGATGGAAATCTTGATTATGGTAGATGCTTTGAAACGGGCTAGTGCTGAATCCATCAACGTTGTCATGCCTTACTATGGCTATGCTCGGCAGGATCGCAAGGCTAGAGCTCGTGAGCCAATTACATCTAAATTAGTTGCTAATATGTTGGAAATCGCTGGTGTGGATCGGATGCTGACTATTGACTTGCACGCAGCACAAATCCAAGGCTTCTTTGACATTCCAGTGGATCATTTGATGGGTGCACCTTTGATTGCTGATTACTTTGAGCGCCGTAATATGACAGGTGGGGACTATGTGGTAGTCAGTCCTGACCATGGTGGCGTGAGTCGGGCCCGTAAGTTAGCAGAGTTTCTGAAAACCCCGATTGCGATTATTGATAAGCGCCGCAGTGTGGACAAGATGAATAGCAGTGAAGTTATGAACATCATTGGTAAGGTAGAAGGAAAAACTTGTATCCTAATTGATGATATGATTGATACAGCAGGGACTATCTGCCATGCAGCTGACGCTCTCGCTGAGGCGGGGGCTGTAGAAGTCTATGCCAGCTGTACTCATCCAGTCTTGTCTGGTCCTGCTATGGATAATATTCAAAAATCGGCGATTAAAAAATTGGTTGTGCTAGATACGATTTATCTGCCTCAAGAGCGCTTGATTGATAAGATTGAGCAGATTTCAATTGCGCATCTTTTAGGGGAAGCCATTGTCCGTATTCATGAAAAACGGCCACTGTCACCCTTGTTTGAAATAGGGAAGAAATAATAGATAGAACAAAAGTTCTATCTATTTTTAATTAATTATTTTCTAAAAACGTACGATCTATAGGGTTATATAGATTAAATAGTATATGATTCTTGTAATTATCACTAACTATTTAAAAAATTTGAAAAACTCTTGACTTTTGTTATTTATAACACTATACTAATAGTGAGTGACAAGGGAGTTACAACGGTTTTAAAAAGAAAAAGGGGATGAAACAGTGAAAAAGGTTTTGTTAACCAGTGTAGTATTTATGGTGCTATTTGGAACGATTCTTCCTATATCCGCAGAAGAATCGGGTAGTGTACATGTTTCGGACATTGAGAATAATGAAGTGCCTCAGGGAACTACAGATGATGAAGCACGGAAAGTTATTGATGCGTTGTTAGAACATAAATCTACTCAGTCTGCTTTAGATCAGCAGGTTACTGAGGCTAAAAAAGCTCCAATCGGACAGGATACAGTTATTGAAGATCAAGCTGGTAATAAGGTTCTTGTTATAGGTGAGGGAACTTCAGCTACATCTTCAGAAACTGAAACTAAGAATCCTGCAAGTACACCATCATCGAGTGATGAGGTAGTTAATGATAGTAGCGAGGCAACAGTAAAATCTGCCGGGACTATACCGTCCAAGGCGGCTAACTCTACTAAATCTGTTGATAGAAATAAGTCGAAGCAGTCATCAACTAAAAAGGAAGAGAAGAAATCTGAAGTTACACCTGACGAAGAAGAAGGTTCTCTTCCAAAAACAAGTGCAGTCAAATAAGATATATTTTTACTGACACAATTATATCACTGAGTCAAAGACTCAGTGATATTTTTTAAGAATAAACAAGGGATTTTATATGTTAAAAAAAAATAATGAAAGAAAGATTTTTGCTAGAAAAAGACTTATTAGAATTTTAATTGTTTTAATGTCTATCAGTTTAGTAGCTGCTTTAGTATTTCAAATACTTAATGTTCATAAAAATCAGCAAATTAAAGAATTCTCTGATAAATCCAATAAGAAATATGAACCTAGTACCGAAGAGATAAATTATCTAGCTAATCGTTTTAAAGAATTGAAAGCTGTTAATCCGGAAACGGTAGCCTATGTCTATGCACCAGGTACACAACTTGATGAGCCAGTGGTGCAAACCAGTGATAATGCCACTTATTTGGATAAGACGTTTGAAGGGCAACATGAGCCCTTTATGGGAACAGTCTTTATGGATATGGATAACCATAAAGATTTCAGCGATCGTTTGACTTGGCTTTTCGGGCATGCTCGGGGCAGCAAGGCTGGAGATCATCGTATGTTTAATGATGTCAACTACTATGATCGTCAGGATTATTTTGACAAACATAGATATGTCGTGATTGAGACTCCTGATCGTAAGTATTATTATCAAGCTATGGGACTGGTTATCGTGCCGGAAGAGACAGCTTTTTATCGGACGGAATTTAAGGATGACGAGGACTTTACGACTCAGCTTAGAAATATCTATGAGGCTGCTCGGACAAAGGATCCCAAGATAAAGATTAAGGCAAGTGACCGGTATGTGGTTCTTTCAACTTGCCGTGAAGAAGACGACACGATTCGTTCTAACCTTTATTTGCGGCAGATTCCTGATTCGGAATTGACAGATTTTCTGGTCAAGCATGGCAAGGAATTAACTTATACTCCGACTCGTTAATTGGCCAGTCACGTGAGATGTGGCTATATCCATTATCTGCCAGAGAAGAATTTTAAGGCAAGGAAAAAAGGGACTAAGTGCAAGCTTAGTCCTTTTTCTGCATAAGAAATCATGTAATAGCTTTTGCTATGCTTCTGCATTTATAGTATAATAGTTCTATTGAGCGGCTGGAGGTATGTATGGATTTAAGTAAGAAATTTAATAAAAACTTAGAAAAAATAGAAATTTCGCTGATTCGTCAGTTTGACCAATCAATTTCTGCTATTCCGGGAGTTCTTCGGCTAACCTTAGGGGAGCCGGACTTTACAACACCGGATCATATCAAAGAAGCAGCCAAGGCGGCGATTGATGCTAATCAAAGTCACTACACTGGTATGAGCGGTCTCTTGGAGCTGCGTCAGGCGGCTAGCAGCTTTGTGAAAGAAAAGTACAATCTGCACTATCGCCCGGAAGATGAGGTTTTGGTCACAATTGGGGCGACAGAGGCCTTGTCAGCTACGCTGACAGCTATTTTAGAAGAAGGAGACAAGGTCTTGCTGCCAGCTCCTGCTTATCCAGGCTATGAGCCTATTGTCAATCTAGTGGGGGCAGAGATTGTCGAGATTGACACAACGGCCAATAACTTTGTCCTCACTCCAGAGATGCTGGAAGCAGCTATTTTGGAGCAGGGCGAGCAGTTAAAAGCGGTCATTCTTAATTATCCAGCCAATCCGACCGGCGTGACTTATTCGCGGGAGCAGATCAAAGATCTGGCGGATGTCCTAGGAAAATACCAAGTCTTTGTGGTCTGCGATGAGGTCTATTCTGAGCTGACCTATACGGAGCAGGGGCATGTCTCCATCGCGGAGTATCTGCCAGACCAAACCATTGTCATCAACGGCCTGTCTAAGTCTCATGCCATGACTGGCTGGCGGCTAGGTTTTATCTTTGCTCCAGCAATTTTCACTGCTCAGCTGATTAAGAGCCATCAGTATCTCGTAACAGCAGCCAATACTATGGCTCAGTTTGCCGGCATTGAAGCGCTGACCGTTGGGAAAGATGATGCGGAGCCAATGAAGGCTGAGTATATCCAGCGTCGCGACTATATCATAGAGAAAATGGCTGAGCTAGGCTTTAAGATTATCAAACCAGAAGGGGCTTTTTATATTTTTGCTAAGATACCAGATGGTTATAATCAAGATTCGTTCGCCTTTCTGCAGGATTTTGCGGAGAAGAAGGCCGTGGCCTTTATCCCGGGGGCGGCTTTTGGTCAATACGGGGAAGGCTATATCCGTCTGTCCTATGCGGCTAGTATGGAGACGATTCGAGAAGCCCTGAAACGCCTCAAGGACTACATGGAGGACTATGCTTAAATCTCTAACAAGTCAAGGTCTGGTTCTCTATAACCGCAATTTCCGCGAGGATGATAAGCTGGTAAAGATCTTTACGGAACAGGCTGGTAAGCGTATGTTTTTCGTCAAGCATGCTAGTAAATCCAAGCTAGCACCCGTCATTCAGCCTTTGACTGCGGCGAACTTGCTGATGAAAATCAATGATGATGGTCTTAGCTATATCGAGGATTATCAGGATGTAGTCACCTACCATCGCATCAATGAGGACTTATTCATCATGGCCTATGCCAGCTATGTGGCAGCCTTGGCAGATGCCAGTCTTCAGGACAATCAGCCGGATCCGGCGCTCTTTGCTTTTTTGCAGAAAACCCTGGAGCTGATGAATAATGGTCTGGACTATGAGGTGCTGACCAATATCTTTGAGATTCAGATTTTGTCACGTTTTGGGGTTTCACTGAACTTCCATGAATGTGCCTTTTGTCATCGGACAGGTCTGCCTTTTGACTTTTCTTTCAAATATAGCGGAGTCCTTTGCCCTGATCATTACCATCAGGATGAACGGCGCTGTTATCTAAATCCTAATCTTCCTTTTCTGCTGGACCAATTTCAGGCGGTTCGCTTTAGCGAATTGGAGACCATTTCTTTGAAGCCAGATATAAAAAAGCAGCTACGGGATTTTATTGACCTGCTCTATGATGAATATGTCGGCATCCATCTCAAATCCAAAAAATTTATAGATTCTCTGGGGGACTGGGGAAGCATTTTAAAAGATAAGAACGAGGAATAAATCGAATGAAAAAAATAGCTGTTGATGCTATGGGAGGGGACAATGCCCCTCAGGCTTTGGTGGAAGGAGTCAATCGAGCGGTACAGGAGTTTTCGGATATTGAAATTCTCCTTTATGGCGATGAGGCGAAAATTAAGCCTTATCTGACTGCTGGTGAGCGGGTCCGCATCATCCACACGGAGGAAAAGATTGACTCGGACGACGAGCCGACAAAGGCCATTCGTCAGAAGAAAGAAGCTAGTATGGTGCTGGCAGCTAAGGATGTGAAGGCAGGGGAAGCAGATGCCATGTTGTCTGCTGGAAATACTGGAGCGCTTTTAGCGGCAGGTTTCTTTATCGTGGGGCGTATCAAGAACATTGACCGACCGGGTCTCCTATCTACTATGCCAACGGTTGGAGGTCAGGGATTTGATATGCTGGATTTGGGAGCTAATGCTGAAAACACAGCCCATCATTTACACCAGTATGCGACTTTGGGTTCTTTCTATGCTGAAAATGTCCGAGGAATCAAGAAGCCGCGGGTTGGTCTTTTGAATAACGGAACGGAAAGCAGCAAGGGCGATCCTCTGCGCAAGGAAGCCTATGAGCTTTTAGCTGGGGATTCGACACTTAACTTTATCGGCAATGTAGAAGCGCGTGATTTGATGGATGATGTGGCGGATGTTGTCGTTGCAGATGGCTTTACTGGTAATGCCGTTCTGAAATCAATCGAAGGAACTGCTATCAGTATCATGGGTCAGCTGAAGAAGTCTATTTTAGGCGGTGGTTTCAAGGCTAAATTGGGAGCTTGGCTGCTCAAGGACAGTCTGAGAGGGCTCAAGAACAGTCTGGACTATTCTAGTGCAGGCGGCGCAGTTCTATTCGGCTTGAAAGCGCCTGTTGTCAAAACGCATGGCTCTAGCGATGCTAAGGCTGTTTATAGCACGATTCGTCAGATTCGGACCATGCTGGAAACAGATGTTGTTGGTAAATCGGTCGTTGAATTTTCAGATGTAAAGGAGTAAACATGAGCGAAAAAGAAATTTATGCAAAAATTGTCGAAATCATTCAAGAACATGACAGCAGGAAGCTGCATATCACTCCAGAACTGAGCTTGAAAGAGGAGCTGGGAGTGGACTCTGTTGATTTGATGGAATTTATCATCAATCTGGAAGAAGCTTTTGATATTGAGATTCCTGATGAGGATATGGATAACTTCAAAACAATTTCCGATGTGGTGGCTTATATCCATGAGAAACTGAAGAAGCAACATTAAAAATCAAAGATCGGTATCTTCCGGTCTTTTTTCGTATCTTGGAAAGGAAACGATTTCTTTAACTGGATACAGAAAGTTTATACGGAATTTCTTGTAAAATGTATTCAAAGATGATAAAATTAGGGTATAAAACCACGAAAGGCGAATATTAAAATGTCTAATAAGTTGTTATATTCGGGAAAAGCCAAGGATATTTTATCTACAGATGATGAGCAAGTCATTCTGGCGCGCTACAAGGACCAGGCAACGGCCTTTAATGGAGTCAAGAAGGAGCAGATTGCTGGTAAAGGAGTGCTCAACAACCAGATTTCATCTTTTATTTTTGAGAAACTCAATGCAGCTGGTGTGGCGACGCATTTTATTGAGAAGGTTTCGGATACGGACCAGCTCAACAAAAAAGTAGAGATTATTCCTTTGGAAGTGGTGCTGCGCAACTACACAGCAGGTTCTTTTTCCAAACGTTTTGGAGTAGAAGAGGGCATCGCGCTTGAAACTCCGATTGTGGAATTTTACTACAAAAATGATGATTTGGATGATCCTTTCATCAATGACGAACATGTGAAATTCTTGAAGATTGCCAGCGATCAAGAAATTGCCTTTTTGAAAGAGGAGACTCGTCGGATCAATGAGCTCTTGTCAGACTGGTTCCGCCAAATCGGACTGAAATTGATTGATTTCAAGTTAGAGTTCGGCTTTGACAAAGATGGCAAGATTATTCTGGCGGACGAATTTTCACCAGACAATTGCCGCCTCTGGGATGCGGAAGGCCATCACATGGACAAGGATGTTTTCCGGCGTGGCCTTGGTGAACTGACAGATGTCTATCAGGTTGTTTGGGAAAAATTGCAGGCGATTAAGTAAGGACAGGGTGTGAAAAATCATGGACAAGCGTATTTTTGTAGAGAAGAAGAGCAACTTCGGTGTGAAGTCACAGAGCTTGGTGAGAGAGCTGACGCATAATCTCCAGTTGAAAACATTGTCAGATCTTCGGATGATTCAAGTTTATGATGTCTTTCATCTGGCAGAAGACTTGGTTTCTCGTGCTGAAAAGCATATTTTCTCTGAGCAAGTGACTGATAGATTGCTGGCGGAAGAGGAAGTAGAGGCTGCACTTGCAGAGACAGCGTTTTTTGCCATCGAAGCGCTGCCGGGTCAGTTTGACCAGCGGGCAGCCAGCTCTCAGGAGGCCCTCTTTTTGCTCGGCGCTGGGACAGATGTTTTGGTGAGGACTGCTCAGCTTTATTTGGTCAATAAAGACATCTCAGACAGCGAGTTGGCAGCAATCAAGAAATACTTGCTGAATCCAGTTGATTCACGTTTTAAAGATATTGAGCAGCCGATCCAGCTGGAGCAATTCTCCGAGTCAGATAAGACCATTCCGGTTCTGGACTTCTTTAAGGACTATACGGAAGCGGACTTTAAGGCCTACAAGCAGGAGCATGGTCTGGCTATGGAAGTGGCAGATTTGCTCTTTATTCAGGATTATTTCAAGTCGATTGGCCGTTTCCCGACGGAGACCGAGCTCAAGGTTTTAGATACTTACTGGTCCGACCACTGTCGACATACGACCTTTGAGACGGAGTTGAAGAAGATTGATTTTTCGGCTTCTAAGTTTGAAAAGCAACTGCAGGCCACTTATGATAAATACTTGGCTATGCGCGATGAGCTGGGACGTGGGGACAAACCGCAGACTCTCATGGATATGGCGACCATTTTTGGTCGCTACGAGAGAGCCAATGGCCGTCTTGATGACATGGAAGTGTCTGATGAAATCAATGCCTGCTCCGTAGAGATTGAAGTGGATGTGGATGGTGTCAAAGAGCTTTGGCTGCTGATGTTTAAAAATGAAACCCACAACCACCCAACAGAAATAGAGCCTTTTGGTGGAGCTGCGACCTGTATCGGAGGAGCTATTCGCGATCCGCTTTCTGGCCGTTCTTATGTTTATCAGGCTATGCGGATTTCTGGTGCGGGCGATATTACTCAGCCGATTGCTGAAACGCGGGCTGGCAAGCTCCCTCAGCAGGTCATTTCAAAAACTGCAGCGCACGGCTATTCTTCTTATGGGAATCAAATTGGTCTAGCAACGACCTATGTCCGTGAGTATTTCCATCCAGGCTTTGTAGCCAAGCGGATGGAGCTGGGAGCGGTTGTCGGTGCAGCTCCTAAGGAAAATGTTGTCCGTGAAAAACCAGCAGCAGGTGATGTGGTCATCTTGCTGGGAGGCAAGACGGGTCGTGATGGTGTCGGCGGAGCCACTGGCTCGTCCAAGGTGCAGACAGCTGCGTCTGTGGAGACGGCTGGTGCGGAAGTCCAAAAAGGAAATGCTATTGAGGAGCGCAAGATTCAGCGTCTCTTCCGCGATGGCAATGTGACTCGTCTCATCAAGAAATCAAATGACTTTGGGGCTGGTGGGGTCTGCGTAGCTATTGGTGAATTGGCAGACGGGCTGGAAATTGACCTTGACAAGGTACCGCTCAAATACCAAGGCCTTAACGGAACAGAAATCGCGATTTCAGAGTCGCAAGAGCGGATGGCAGTAGTGGTCCGCCCAGAAGATGTGCAACAATTTATCACTGCAGCAGCTAAGGAAAATCTGCTGGCGGTCGTTGTGGCTAAAGTGATAGAAAAGCCAAATCTGGTCATGCACTGGAACGGGGAAACCATCGTCGATATTGAGCGGAGTTTTCTAGATACCAATGGTGTGCGCGTGGTTGTGGATGCCAAGGTTGTGGATGCCCAAGCAGCATTGCCAGGGCAGACTGTGACTTCTGAAGCGACTTTGGAGCATGACCTCAAGAGCTTACTAAGCGACCTCAATCATACCAGTCAAAAGGGGCTACAGACTATCTTTGACAGCTCTGTTGGCCGCTCTACTGTCAATCATCCTATCGGCGGGCGCTACCAAATCACGCCGACTGAGGCTTCTGTGCAGAAACTGCCAGTTGAGCATGGCAAGACAGAGACAGTATCTGTGATGGCGCAGGGCTACAATCCTTATGTAGCAGCTTGGTCACCTTATCATGGAGCAGCTTATGCAGTGATTGAAGCGACAGCTCGCTTGGTTGCTGCTGGTTCGGACTGGTCCAAGGCTCGCTTCTCTTATCAGGAGTACTTTGAGCGGATGGACAAGCAGGCTGAGCGTTTTGGACAGCCGGTCTCTGCTCTGCTTGGTTCGATTGAAGCCCAGATTCAGCTAGGTTTGCCGTCTATCGGTGGCAAGGATTCCATGAGCGGAACTTTTGAAGAATTGACCGTACCACCGACCTTAGTAGCTTTTGGAGTGACTACTTCAACTGCTGGGCGCATCCTATCTCCAGAGTTTAAGGCGGCAGGAGAGTTTATCTACTATCTGCCAGGACAGGTCTTGTCTCAGGATATTGACTTTGACTTAATCAAGAATAACTTTGAAAATTTTGTGGCCATTCAGGACAAGTATGAGATTACAGCAGCCGCCGCTGTCAAATACGGTGGTCTGGCAGAGAGTCTGGCCTTGATGAGCTTTGGTAATCGCATTGGTGCTCAAGTGGATGTTGCTGACTTGCCTTCCGTTTTGCAGGCGCAGCTGGGCGGATTTGTCTTTACTAGTCCGGAACAGGATATTCCAGGCGCAGTAAAGATTGGTCAGACCAAGCCAGACTTTACCCTGATTGTCAATGGTGTCCAGCTTGAGGGAGCCGAGCTTTTGGCAAGCTTTGAAGGCAGATTGGAGCCTATCTACCCAACAGAATTCAATCAGGAAACAGTTATTGAAGAAGTGCCGGTTCTTGTCGCTGATACAGTTATCAAAGCCAAAGAGACAGTGGCGGAGCCGTTGGTTTATATCCCAGTCTTCCCTGGAACCAACTCAGAATACGACTCAGCCAAAGCTTTTGAAGCAGCTGGAGCTAAGGTCAATCTAGTTCCCTTTGTCACTTTGGATGAAGCAGCCATTGTTCAGTCCGTTGACACCATGGTTGACAACATTGACAAGGCAAATATCATCTTCTTTGCAGGCGGCTTCTCTGCTGCAGATGAGCCAGATGGATCCGCTAAGTTTATCGTCAATATCCTTCTCAACGATAAGGTCAAGAAAGCCATCGATGCTTTCATTGCTCGAGGCGGTCTCATCATTGGTATCTGTAATGGCTTCCAGGCTCTGGTTAAATCCGGCCTTCTTCCTTACGGGAACTTCGAAGAAGCAGGGGCTAGCAGCCCAACTCTCTTTTATAATGATGCCAACCAGCACGTGGCTAAGATGGTTGAAACCCGCATTGCCAATACCAACTCGCCTTGGCTAGCTGGTGTGCAAGTGGGAGATATCCATACCATTCCGGTTTCACATGGTGAAGGGAAATTTGTCGTGACGGCTGAGGAATTTGCTGAGCTGCGCGATAATGGTCAGATTTGGAGTCAGTACGTAGACTTTCACGGTCAGCCGAGCATGGACAGCAAGTATAATCCAAACGGCTCTCTCTACGCTATCGAAGGAATTACAAGTAGGAACGGCCAAATCATCGGGAAGATGGGGCACTCAGAGCGTTATGAAGACGGTCTTTTCCAAAATATTCCAGGTCAGAAAGACCAGAAATTGTTTGAAAGCGCCGTTCGTTATTTCCAAGCGAGTCACGAATAAAGTTGGCTTGCAAGAGCAAGCAATCAAAAAAGGAGTCTGCTTGGCCTGACAGGTCAGGTTTTCTCCCTTTTACAAGACAAAAGAATTTAGGTAAAACAATGACATACGAAGTAAAGTCACTTAATGAAGAATGTGGTGTTTTCGGTATTTGGGGACATCCTGATGCAGCTAAATTGACCTATTTTGGGCTCCATAGTCTTCAGCACCGCGGTCAGGAGGGGGCAGGAATCCTCTCCAATGACCAAGGACAACTAAAGCGCCATCGTGATATGGGACTTCTATCAGAAGTGTTCAGAAATCCAGCTAATTTGGATAAACTGACTGGAACAAGTGCGATTGGGCACGTTCGTTATGCGACTGCAGGAGAAGCTTCTGCGGATAACATCCAGCCTTTCATTTTTCGCTTTCATGATATGCAGTTTGGACTTGCTCATAATGGGAACCTAACTAATGCAGAATCTCTAAAGAAAGAATTGGAACAAAGAGGCGCTATTTTCAGCTCAACCTCTGATTCTGAAATCTTGGCTCACTTGATTCGTCGTAGTCACAATCCTAGTCTAATGGGTAAAATCAAGGAAGCACTCAGTCTTGTCAAAGGTGGGTTTGCTTATATTCTACTTTTTGAAGACAAGTTGATTGCGGCGCTTGACCCAAATGGCTTCCGTCCGCTTTCTATTGGGAAAATGAGCAATGGAGCAGTTGTGGTTTCTTCTGAAACTTGTGCTTTTGAAGTGATTGGTGCTGAGTGGATTCGTGATGTGAAGCCAGGGGAGATTGTCATCATTGATGACAGTGGCATCCAGTACGATAGTTATACGAATGATACCCAGTTGGCTATTTGCTCTATGGAGTATATCTATTTTGCGCGTCCTGACTCCAATATCCATGGTGTCAACGTCCATACAGCCCGCAAGAGAATGGGGGCTCAATTGGCGCGTGAATTCAAACACGAAGCCGATATCGTGGTTGGTGTACCGAATTCCTCACTGAGCGCTGCTATGGGCTTTGCAGAAGAATCAGGTCTGCCAAACGAAATGGGGCTTATCAAAAACCAATACACCCAACGCACCTTTATCCAGCCAACTCAAGAATTGCGGGAGCAAGGTGTGCGGATGAAATTGTCAGCTGTTTCAGGCGTTGTTAAAGGAAAACGTGTGGTTATGATTGATGATTCCATTGTTCGGGGGACAACCTCTCGCCGTATCGTTCAGCTTTTGAAAGAAGCAGGTGCATCTGAAGTTCACGTTGCTATTGGAAGTCCTGCGCTAGCTTATCCATGTTTCTATGGGATTGATATCCAGACGCGTCAGGAACTGATTGCTGCCAATCATACGGTTGAAGAAACCTGCCAAATTATTGGTGCGGATAGCTTGACCTATCTTTCTATTGATGGCTTGATTAACTCTATCGGGATTGAAACAGATGCGCCAAATGGTGGTCTCTGTGTCGCTTACTTTGACGGTGACTACCCAACTCCTCTCTACGACTATGAAGAAGACTATCGTAGAAGTTTGGAAGAAAAGACGAGTTTTTACAAATAGACGGATGAGATTTTCCATTATACAAAAGGAAGAGGAGACTAAATGACAAATAAGAATGCATACGCTCAATCTGGTGTGGATGTTGAAGCGGGTTATGAAGTTGTTGAACGGATTAAAAAGCACGTGGCTCGTACGGAGCGTGCAGGGGTAATGGGAGCTTTGGGTGGCTTTGGTGGCATGTTTGACCTTTCAAAGACAGGGGTTAAAGAGCCTGTTTTGATCTCAGGTACAGATGGTGTTGGTACCAAGTTGATGCTAGCTATCAAGTATGACAAACACGATACTATCGGTCAAGATTGTGTTGCTATGTGTGTTAACGATATCATCGCTGCGGGAGCTGAGCCTCTTTACTTCCTTGACTACGTCGCAACTGGTAAGAATGAACCAGCCAAGCTAGAACAAGTGGTTGCTGGTGTAGCAGAAGGTTGTGTGCAGGCAGGCGCCGCTCTTATCGGTGGAGAAACGGCTGAAATGCCTGGTATGTACGGTGAAGATGATTATGACTTGGCTGGTTTTGCAGTCGGTGTGGCTGAAAAATCTCAAATTATTGATGGTTCAAAAGTGACGGAAGGAGATGTTCTTCTCGGGCTTGCTTCAAGTGGGATTCACTCCAATGGTTACTCACTCGTGCGTCGCGTCTTTGCCGACTATACAGGTGAGGAAGTCTTGCCAGAATTGGAAGGTAAGAAACTCAAGGAAGTGCTGCTTGAGCCGACTCGTATCTATGTCAAGGCTTTGCTGCCGCTACTTAAGGAAAAGCTGGTTCATGGGATTGCCCATATTACTGGTGGCGGTTTTATCGAAAATGTGCCTCGCATGTTTGGTGATGACTTGGCTGCTGAGATTGAAGAAGACAAGATTCCAGTCTTGCCGATTTTTAAGGCCTTAGAAAAATATGGTCATATCAAGCACCAAGAAATGTTTGAAATCTTTAATATGGGGCTAGGGATGATTTTGGCTGTAGCACCTGAAAATGTGGATCGTGTCAAAGAACTTCTTGACGAGCCTGTTTATGAAGTCGGCCGGATTGTCAAAAAAGAAAATGAAAGTGTCCTTATCAAATGAAAAAAATTGCCGTTTTTGCTTCGGGGAATGGATCAAATTTCCAAGTGATTGCTGAGCAGTTTCCTGTTGAATTTGTCTTTTCAGACCATCGAGATGCCTATGTGCTCGAGCGGGCGGATAAGCTAGGTGTCAAAAGCTATGCCTTTGAGTTTAGGGAGTTTGACAGTAAGGTGGCTTACGAGCAAGCCATTGTAGACCTACTAGAAGCCCAGCAGATTGACTTGGTTTGCCTAGCAGGCTATATGAAAATTGTCGGGCCGACCTTGCTTGGTGCTTATGAAGGACGTATCATCAATATCCATCCTGCCTACCTACCCGAGTTTCCAGGAGCTCATGGCATTGAGGATGCTTGGCAGTCTGGCGTGGACCAGTCTGGCGTGACCATTCACTGGGTGGACTCGGGCATTGACACTGGCAAGATCATCCAGCAAGTGCGCGTGCCTCGACTAGCTGATGATACGATTGAAAGTTTTGAAGAACGCATCCATGCCGCCGAGTATCAGCTCTATTCACAAGTGCTGGAGAGTTTAGGGGTGGGGAGAAAGTAAGAAGTAAATCAAGTTTTGATTGTGCAATATTGCTAGGAGAAAAAATGATTGAGCTGAAATTAGTAGATGAGAGCAGTTTTCAGGCAGTGCTGGATTTAAAAATATCAGAAGCTGATGAACAAGCACGTTTCGTAGCTTCAAATGTACGCTCTTTAGCTGACGCATGGCTCTACCGGAAAAATGAAGATGTGTTTCCGATGGCAATCTATTGGGATGAGCAAGTGGTTGGCTTTCTCCTGCTGGAAATAGACAAGGATGAAGCGGAATACTTTATCTGGCGGATAATGATTGGTCAGCAGTACCAAGGAAGAGGCTATGGTCGAAAAGCCTTGGAAGTTCTGATCAAAAAGGCTCAGATGGATAGAGCTTGCAGTCATATTATCGCAGATTATGTGGTTGGAAATGAAAAAATGAAGCACCTGCTGACTAGTCTGGGTTTTCAGGAAACAGGATTTATAGAAGAAAATAACGAAGTCGCTATGCGCTTGGATCTAAAGAAAGAGGAATAGAATGACAAAAAAAGCCTTGATCAGTGTCTCAGACAAGACAGGCATTGTAGAATTTGCGAAAGAGCTGAAAGCTCTGGGCTGGGATATCATCTCAACTGGCGGTACCAAGGTGGTCCTAGACAATGAAGGAGTGGGCACCATTGCTATCGATGATGTGACTGGTTTTCCAGAGATGATGGATGGCCGTGTCAAGACCCTCCACCCAAACATTCACGGCGGCCTCTTGGCTCGTCGGGACTTGGATAGCCACCTGCAAGCAGCCAAGGAGAATCAGATTGAACTCATTGACCTGGTCGTGGTGAACCTCTATCCTTTTAAGGAAACCATTCTCAAGCCGGGTGTTGAGTATGCGGACGCGGTGGAAAATATTGACATCGGTGGACCCTCTATGTTGCGCTCTGCAGCCAAAAACCATGCCAGCGTGACAGTTGTCGTAGATCCGGCTGATTATGCTCTTGTTCTGGAAGAGTTGGCAGCAAATGACCAAACGACCTATGAAACGCGGCAGCGCTTAGCAGCCAAGGTTTTCCGTCACACAGCAGCTTACGATGCTTTAATTGCAGACTATTTCACGAATCAGGTGGGCGAAAGCAAGCCTGAAAAGCTGACCTTGACCTATGAACTCAAGCAGCCCATGCGCTACGGGGAAAACCCCCAGCAGGATGCGGATTTCTATCAGACGGCCTTGCCACTGGGCTATTCCATCGCTTCGGCCAAGCAGCTGAATGGGAAAGAGTTGTCTTTCAATAACATCCGTGATGCCGATGCGGCCATTCGCATCATTCGTGATTTCAAAGAGCGCCCAACTGTTGTGGCGCTAAAACATATGAATCCATGTGGTATCGGTCAGGCAGACGATATTGAGACCGCTTGGGACTATGCCTATGAGTCTGATCCAGTTTCCATTTTTGGTGGGATTGTCGTCCTCAACCGCGAGGTGGATGCTGCGACAGCTGAGAAGATGCACGGTATTTTCCTAGAAATTATCATCGCACCGAGCTACACGGCAGAAGCGCTAGCAATTTTGACCAATAAAAAGAAAAATCTGCGGATTTTGGAGTTGGCCTTTGATGCGCAGGCAGCTTCTGGAGCAGAGAAGGAAGTGACAGGTGTTCTGGGTGGTCTTCTTGTGCAAAACCAGGATGTCATTGAGGAAAATCCAGCTGATTGGCAGGTCGTGACCAAGCACCAGCCGACCGAGCAGGAGCGTGTGGCTTTGGAATTTGCTTGGAAGTCCGTCAAATATGTCAAATCCAACGGTATCATCATTACCAATGACTGTCAGGTGCTGGGAGTCGGTCCCGGTCAGACTAACCGTGTGGCTTCTGTCAAGATTGCTATTGAGCAAGCCAAAGATCGCCTTGACGGTGCCGCTCTAGCTTCTGACGCCTTCTTCCCTTTTGCGGACAATATTGAAGAAATCGCAACCGCTGGTATCAAAGCTATCATCCAGCCGGGTGGATCTGTCCGTGATGAGGAATCTATTATCGCAGCTGACAAGCACGGCTTGACTATGATTTTCACTGGCGTACGGCATTTTAGGCATTAAAAACTATAAAAAATCCTCGGGTCGAACCGAGGATTTTTGAGTAGGCTTATACTCAATGAAATTCATGAATAAACTAAGCAGGAGCAATCTGCTCAAAGCACTGGTTTGAAGTGGTTTTGAGGAGTGCGAAAGCAACTTATTTAGGATAGATATAGGTCAGGCGGCCCCAGTAGGAAGCAGTTGGGTCAAACCAGCCACGGAAGTTGCTGATGTACTGCTTGCCGAGGTAGTTAGACTCTTGGATCTGGATGCGGGTATTGGATTCGACATGAGTCACAACACCGACGTGGCCGTAGCCGCCGTCATCCCAGCAGGCGATGGCGCCAACCTCAGGCCTACTGCCGGTACGGAATCCAGCTCTTCTAGCACTAGCTGCCCATTGACCGCCGTTACCCCAGTAATTTCCTGCCCAAGGAGCTAGAGCCTTGGCTCCCCAAGTGCATTGGCCGACAGGATAAGTTGTCGCATTAGCAGCGGCATAGTTTGGCTGAATATTAGCTGATTGAACGCTTGATTTCTCAACCTGATAGCTAGTTCCAGTCAGACCAGTCAGTTGTCCCGCTTTTCTACGATAGACATGGGTGTTAAATAGACCGCTTCCCTTGTGATTCTGAGTATCTACGGTAAACTTGTATGTTCCATTGCCGACCTTATTTGCAGTATACCATTGTAAATCATCTTGTCCATTGACTTCTGACCAAGTTGGCAGAATAATATCGCCATCTCCGTAGGCGTCTGTCACTGTCACCTCATAGCGATTAGCCTCAGTTTTCCTGACTGCAACCTTGGCTTGAATTTGGTCGGTAGACATTGGTGTGGGATCAGCTGCGTAGTTGTGTTCGCTACCATCATTGTAAGTGATATAGACATGATTATTATAGGTCCCAGACAAGGCCTGATGATTGCGGATATCAAAGGTCGCACTGAAGGTTCCGTCTCCGTTAGGAGTGGCTGCGTACCATTTAAGATTGCTCTGATTGCTAGTGCTCCAAATGGGAACTTGGACAGACTTTATAGGTTTAGATAAAGCTGTTTCAGTGATTTTTACAGTATAGGTTCCTTGTTTGGGGTTGATATTTTCTATAGTAAAAAGCGGCTTTTGCTCCTCTTCAGAAGGCAATTTTCCACTATCAATTTGTGCAGTAGTCCCTGAGAGACCTGTTAAGTCAGGCTTAACATAACTTTCACCGTAAAGGTGGATATTGTAAATCCCTGTGTCGTAGTTATGCTTTCTGAGTTCCACCCGAGCGCTGTAGCTGCCATCTGGATTTTTGCTTGCTTCATACCATTGTAGATCATCTTGCCCTTTCTTATCAGACCAAGTTGGAAGAACAATTCGATGCATGGTGTCAGGTACGTTTTTGACAGTAATTTCCATGATACCGGTCTGAGGGAAGCTAGTCTCAACAGTAGGATTAGGTTTTTCTAAATTGAAAGTGGTTCCGTTTAAGCCAATCATCTTACCATCTTTATTTTCATAAGTATGAATGTGATAAGTTCCATAGCCTTTGTGATTTGAAAGTTCAAATTCAGTAATATCTTGTCCTGCATTGTACCATTTGATATCATCTTGTCCATTTTCATCAGACCAAACAGCATGTAAAATATTAGAATTTATTTGGTCTTTATTGCGATTAAAATGAATTTGAGCAGTTCTCCCTAGGATATTAGAAGTGACATTAACGGCTGGTTTGTTGAGAGTAAAGGTCGTTCCATTCAGCCCAATTAATTTTCCATAGAGGTCAATATAGGTATGAACATGAAACGTACCATATCCTGGATGGTTACTCAGGTCAATGTCAGTGTTAGTAGTTGTTGTTGACGGTGCTTCATACCATTTGATATCATCCTGTCCGTTCTCATCAGACCAAACAGCGTGGAGAATACGATGAGGTTCTTGAGCTTGAGAACGGGTATAACTAATAGAGGCTGTACGATCGTTCACAGTCACATCGACATTGCTGGCACGATCAGTAGGGCCTAGAATTTTGACTTCAGATTCAGGCGTTTCGGTCGCATGAACTGTTGAGTGGCTCGCAAAGAGACCTAGGACAGCTCCGGATAATAAAAACAGTTTTTGATATTTCTTCATAAAACTCCTTTGTGAGAATGGTTTTGGATGGGCCCACCTGTATTATTCGGAAAACTTATTTGAAAATGATAGTAAATTTGAAAAGCCCTGAATATTTTCTGTCTAAAATAGGCATAATCCACTCAAGAAGGAGAAGTCTGAAGCCAACAATAATTACGGCGATCATATAGAAGAGATATTCTTTTTCTCATTCGAATGGAATAAAACGAACGATTGTGTTATAATTTAGATAAATAATTCGTGAAAATAGAATGATTTTTACGTGATGTGTTAGCTTGGTGCGTAAGCGCCTGTGATATTGGATATTGAGGTATCTTGGCTATGAAGCTTTTAGTTGTTGGTTCAGGCGGTCGTGAGCATGCGATTGCCAAGAAGTTATTGGAATCTCAGGGTGTGGAGCAGGTGTTTGTCGCTCCTGGAAATGATGGCATGACCTTGGATGGGTTGGATTTAGTAAACATTGGAATTTCCGAACATTCCAAACTAATTGAATTTGCCAAGGAGAATGATGTTGCTTGGTCTTTTATCGGTCCGGATGATGCGCTGGCAGCTGGAATTGTAGATGATTTTAACCAAGCTGGGCTCAAGGCTTTCGGTCCATCTCGTTTAGCAGCGGAGCTGGAGTGGTCCAAGGATTTTGCCAAGGAAATCATGGTCAAATACGGTGTTCCGACAGCAGCCTATGGCACATTTTCCGACTTTGAGGAAGCCAAAGCTTACATCGAAAAGCAGGGAGCACCTATCGTGGTCAAGGCGGACGGCCTAGCTCTGGGCAAGGGTGTGGTCGTCGCAGAGACAGTAGAGCAGGCGGTTGAGGCCGCGCAGGAGATGCTCTTGGATAATAAGTTCGGCGACAGCGGTGCGCGTGTGGTCATCGAAGAGTTTCTAGACGGTGAGGAGTTTTCCCTATTTGCCTTTGTCAATGGCGATAAGTTTTACATCCTGCCGACGGCTCAGGATCACAAGAGGGCCTACGATGGGGACAAGGGTCCCAATACAGGTGGTATGGGAGCTTATGCGCCAGTGCCTCACCTGCCACAAAGCGTGGTGGACCAGTCAGTTGAGACGATTATCAAGCTGGTTCTAAAAGGCATGATAGCTGAAGGACGACCTTATCTGGGCGTGCTCTACGCTGGGCTGATTCTGACAACAGATGGCCCTAAGGTCATCGAGTTCAACTCGCGTTTTGGCGACCCAGAGACCCAGATTATCCTTCCACGCTTGACGTCTGACTTTGCGCAGAACATCACGGACATTTTGGACAAGAAGGAGCCGACTATCACTTGGCTGGACGAAGGCGTGACACTTGGCGTGGTTGTCGCCTCAGAGGGCTATCCGCTGGACTATGAGAAAGGCGTTGAGTTGCCAGCCAAAACAGACGGCGACATCATCACCTACTATGCTGGGGCTAAGTTTGCGGAAAATAGCAGAGCACTGCTGTCAAATGGCGGCCGAGTGTACATGCTGGTCACCACAGCAGATACCGTCTCAGCTGCGCAGGAAAAAATCTACAACCAACTAAAAAAACAGAACACAACAGGCCTCTTTTACCGAACAGACATAGGAAGCAAGGCGGTTAAAAATTAAAAGTTACTGATATTTAATTTGAAAATGGCGAGCGAAAGCGAGCCAAAGTAAGATAATGGTCGCCGTGGTGAAAAGACCAGAACAGTGTATGTTCTGGTCTAGGGAAAATTTGAGACTTGGGGCTCAAATTTTAGGAATGAAACCGAAGGTTTGCTTCCGACCCACCACCTAAGACCATTATCAAAAAGACAAAGGATATTAACAATGAAACCAATTATTTCCATCATCATGGGCTCCAAATCTGATTGGGCAACCATGCAAAAAACAGCTGAAGTTTTAGACCGCTTTGGTGTAGCCTACGAAAAAAAGGTTGTCTCTGCCCACCGCACGCCTGACCTCATGTTTCAGCATGCGGAAGAGGCTCGCAGTCGCGGTATCAAGGTCATCATCGCCGGTGCTGGTGGTGCCGCGCATTTGCCAGGTATGGTAGCAGCCAAAACGACTCTACCTGTTATCGGTGTACCGGTCAAATCACGCGCTCTCAGCGGTCTGGACTCACTTTATTCGATCGTGCAGATGCCGGGCGGTGTGCCAGTGGCAACTATGGCTATTGGGGAAGCGGGAGCGACAAACGCTGCTCTGACTGCCCTTCGGATCTTGGCCATTGAAGACCAAGACCTAGCAGCAGCGCTAGCGGATTTTGCTGAAGAACAAGGAAAAATCGCTGAGGAGTCTAGCAATGAGCTCATCTAAAACAATCGGAATCATCGGTGGTGGTCAGCTGGGGCAGATGATGGCCATTTCTGCTATCTACATGGGGCACAAGGTCATCGCGCTGGATCCTGCGGCGGACTGCCCGGCCTCTCGTGTGGCAGAAATTATCGTGGCACCTTATAATGACGTGGACGCTCTGCGTCAGTTGGCTGAGCGTTGCGATGTCTTGACCTATGAGTTTGAAAATGTCGATGCCGACGGCTTGGATGCTGTTATCAAGGATGGTCAGCTCCCTCAAGGAACGGATCTGCTCCGCATCTCTCAAAATCGGATTTTTGAAAAGGACTTTCTCGCAAACAAGGCCCAAGTCACCGTTGCACCCTATAAGGTTGTGACTTCTAGCCAAGACTTGGCAGATATCGACCTGTCGAAAAGCTATGTCCTCAAAACGGCGACTGGTGGCTACGATGGGCATGGACAAAAGGTCATTCGTTCAGAAGTAGACTTGGAGGAAGCCTATACACTAGCTGACTCGGCAGACTGTATCTTGGAAGAATTTGTCAACTTTGACCTTGAAATTTCCGTTATCGTATCTGGAAATGGCAAGGACGTCACGGTTTTCCCAGTTCAGGAAAATATCCATCGCAACAATATCCTGTCTAAGACCATTGTGCCAGCTCGCATTTCAGAAAGTTTGGCTGACAAGGCCAAAGCTATGGCAGTGCGAATCGCAGAACAGCTCAAGCTGTCTGGAACGCTCTGCGTGGAAATGTTTGCGACGGCTGATGACATCATCGTCAATGAGATTGCCCCGCGCCCACACAACTCTGGCCACTACTCTATCGAAGCCTGCGACTTCTCCCAGTTTGACACCCATATTCTTGGCGTTCTTGGAGCACCATTGCCAGCTATCCACTTGCATGCGCCAGCCGTCATGCTCAATGTACTCGGCCAGCATGTTGATGCCGCTGAAAAATATGTCACAGAAAATCCAAGCGCCCACCTCCACCTGTATGGTAAAATAGAAGCGAAACACAACCGTAAAATGGGGCATGTGACTTTGTTTAGTGATGTGCCGGATAGCGTGGTTGAGTTTGGGAAAGGGATTGATTTTTAAGAAAATTCTGCGGAGAAAATGTTATAGATGAAACCAATTATCCCGAAAAGTCCAGAAGTTCCGAAAGAGTTCTCTGATAAAGAAATTTCCTTTTTGACTAAGAGTGTTTTTGGGGAAATAATCGAACCTCAGCCGTGTGACGTTTTATTTGTTTTCAGTGGGACTCACCCAGGCCACTGGGAAAAAGCTATTGAGGCTTATCAAAAAGGCTATGTAAGACGAATCATTGTGACTGGCGGCCGAAGTTTGACGGGAACGCCTCATCCGGATTGGAATGGATATACAGAGGCAGAGGTTATTATTCAGCATCTGCTGGCTGCGGGCATTCCTGAAGAAGCGATTAAATCTGAAAACTCATCTAGCAATACTTTAGAAAACGTACTGTTTGCCAAAGAAATTTTTGATTTTAACACTATTGAGACCGTTATGTTCATTTGCAAAAGCCACGCGACTGGTAGGCAATGGCGGACTTTGGCTCAGCACTTACCGAAGCATCTTCGCTATATCCCTTATACCTTCAATGCCTTTTACAAGGATGTTGAGATTGGTCGGGATAGCTGGATGAATACAGAAATTGGCAAGTCCAGAGTTTGGGGAGAATATCTGCGGCTTCTTCATTATGGAGAAAAGGGAGATATTTTAAAGTTAGATGTTGAATTGTGATATAGGAGGTTTCTATGATTCAAATCATCATTAATGCTTTTTTGGAAGAAGGCAAAGAAACTGCCGTTGTAGAAGTGCTTTTTGCCAGCGCTGACCATGAAAAAGTAAAAGCCAAATATCAGGAATTAAAGATTCAATATCCAGACAATTATCTGGCTATCTATGATTTGCCATTGGATACAGATCTGAGTAGCTTGCCGCACTATCCGTCGGTGGCGATAAGCAAGGAGGAGTTTGATTAGCCTATGAAAACTATCGGTCTGATTGGTGGCATGAGTTGGGAAAGCACCACATCTTACTACCAAATCATCAACGAAACCATCAAAAAAGAGCTGGGTGGCTTGCATTCAGCTAAGATTCTGCTTTATAGTGTTGATTTTGCAGAGATTGAGCATTATCAGGCGGTCGGAGACTGGGAGAAAAGCAGTCAACTGTTGACAGATATTGCTCAGCGTTTGGAGCAAGCAGGTGCGGATTTCATCGTTATTTGTACCAACACCATGCACAAGGTTGCTCCGCAGATACAAGAAAAGATTACGATTCCAATCTTGCATATTGCGCAGGCAACCGCGCAGGCCTTGTTGGCTAACGGTATTCAAAAAGTTGGTCTCTTAGGGACCAAGTACACCATGACTCAAGATTTTTACAAGGAAAAATTAATAGAATCTGGGTTAGAAGTACTGATTCCAGACCAAGCTGGCATTACAAAGGTTAATCGAATCATTTATGACGAACTCTGTCTAGGAGATATCAAAGAAAGCTCAAAGCAGACTTATCTTGCCGTTATAGATGATTTGAAAAAAGCAGGCGCTGAAGCTGTTATCTTGGGTTGCACCGAGATTGGTCTCCTCGTCAAGCAATCCGACACTGACTTGCCACTCTACGACACAACAGTGATTCATGCAGAGAAAGCAGCGGAATCATCTTTAAAGCAGGAGACAACATATGTTAAAATATAATAGGGAATGAGTTTCTCTTATCCTATTGATTAGGTCTGGAAACTTGTAACCGACTTGTCTAATCAGACTTTTTCAATTTGAAAAAGTAGATGACAATCATTTTATTGAATGCACTCAAAATGTCTTCCTGACATCATTTGTGTAGCCTTATTTAAGTAAGCAGCAGAAACAGTATTTTCGATATTTAGACAAAAGACAGGAAGCTAGGTAGTGAAAAACAAACCGCAAAATGAGTCATGAGACAGTGGTTAGTGATGTGTAGGAGTTTTAGTGGAGGTTCGATATTGTTTGAAAGAATTTCAGGAATTACAATAAAAGATTCAATTTTTAAAGGTGATGAAAATTTATATCTCTTTAAGGAACAGTATAAACATAAAAATAATGGTGTTGATGAAATACGTTATAGAACTACAAAATCTAGCGTAGTATTCGGTCGAAATGGGGCTGGGAAAAGTACTTTATCAAGGGCTATCGAACAACTTAGGACTGGTAAAGGTACTGCGGAAATTGTAAATTTTATTGATTTAAATAATAATGCTGTAGATTTAGATGATCTGAGAGATTCAATTTTTGTTTTCAACGAATCTTTTATTGATGAAAAAGTAAAGTTAGTTGAAGATGGATTAGATACAATTGTTATATTAGGTGAAGATAACGAAATTAATTCTAAAATTAATGAAATAGATAAAGAACAAAAAGAATATTTGGCTGAGAAGGAAGAACTCACAAATTTAGCTAAAAATTATACTGATGGAAAAAACAGCTTATCTTCTATTTTTTGGGAAAATCAAGTTGCTTCAAAATTAAAGGGTGAAGGTAATTGGGCAGAACGAGATAGAGAAATAAAGGGGAATAGATCAGCCACTCCGGTACACAAAGATACCTATGAAACATTTATCAAATTATCTCCTGAAATAACACGAGATGAGTTATTGATTTCTTTTGAAGAGAAGAAGAAGAAATACTTTGATTTCAGGAGAACTGCTATTAAAATAAACGACGAAGTACCTCAGATAACATATTTTCCTGAAGAGTTATATGAGTCTCTCTGTGTATTATTAAGCGAACAGATTGAACAACCGGAGTTGAATGAAAGAGAAGAACGTTTACTTAACCTACTATCAGAAATTGATAGAGGAGAGCAACATCTCAAAGATATTGAAAATTATTTTGAAAATGAAGAACATACATACTGTCCGTTTTGTGTTCAAGATGTCTCGATAGATTATAGAAAGAATTTGTCTGAGAGTATAAAAAAACTACTTTCAAAAACTATAGATGAACATAAAGAGAATCTATATAAACTATACTTGAAGCCTATTGAATTAGATTTTGCTAAATTTAATCAATTGGATAAAGAGTTATTGAATATAGTCCAGTTAAGAATGGATGAGGTCAATAAAAAAATACATGATATAAATATTTTGATAGATAATAAAGTTAATAATCCATACAGTCCAATTCATAGAATTCCTGAAAGTTTAATAATAGATTTTGAAGATTTGAATAAAGCTCTAGAAGCGCTTGAAAATAACAGAGTGTCATTTAATAGTTCCATTGATAATATCAAAGGACTAAAAGAAGAGTTAATTGAAATTAATAATCAGATTGCCTATTATGATATTAAAGGTGACTATAAAAAAATAGGTGAAGCAATAAAACATAAAGAGGATAATGACAAGAAGTTAAGGGAATTACAATCAAACATTGAAAAAAATAAACGATTGATAAATGAACTTAATTCACAAAAAGAAAATACTCATATCGCTGTTGATGAAATTAATAGAGGACTAAGTTATATTTTCTTTTCAGATAAGCGTTTAATGATTCAAAATGAGAATGGGAAATATTATCTTCTATCAAGAGGAAAAAAGGTTAGTCCTGCGAGGGTATCGGTTGGGGAACGAAATGCTATTGCGCTTTGTTATTTTTTTACGATCTTACAAGAAAATAGAGAGCAAAACGACCAATTTAAAAATGAATACTTTCTTGTGATTGATGATCCTATTTCTAGTTTTGACATGGAAAATCGTATAGGTATGATTAGTTATTTAAAAAGTCGTCTACAAAGAGTCTTGAGTAGCAACAAAGACTCTCGTGTCATATTGATGACGCATGACAGATTAACTTATTATGATTTTTTGAAATTCATGGAAGAAATAATGAATTATTGCAAAGAAATAATGAATTATTGCAAAGAAATAGAAGGAGGGAATAAATTAGCTTTCAGAAAATTAGAATTATCTAATGGAATTCTTAAAGAATTTAGTGTTAAATCACATGGTTATACAGAGCTGATAGAACATATCTACGATTTTGCAACGCTGAGCCAACCTCCTGAAGAATATAGTGCTATTGGTAACGAAATGAGAAAAATATTAGAAGCATTTTCAACGTTTATATATAAAGAGGGAATAGCCTCTTTAACAACTAATGCCAAAATTCTATCTAAATTAGATGAACCTTACCGTACTTATTTTGAGAATCTAATGTATAGACTAGTTCTTCATGGAGAAAGTCACCTTGAGGATGATGTTAAAGCAGTGGAAATAGATTTTTTTGCCCATATATCTGGTGCAGAGAAACAAAAAACTGCAAAAGATCTATTGGTTCTATTATATTTGTTAAATGATTTACATGTTTTAATGCATCTCAAATCTAAGAACGAAAAAAAAGTGGTTGAAAATATAGAGGCTTGGAAGAACACAATCAAATAAGGAGAAACAACATGATCAACCGATACTCTCGCCCCGAGATGGCGAACATTTGGACTGAGGAAAATAAGTACAAGGCTTGGCTGGAGGTTGAGATTCTAGCTGATGAGGCCTGGGCTGAGCTGGGTGAGATTCCCAAGGAAGATGTGGCCTTGATTCGTGAAAAGGCAGGCTTTGACATCGACCGCATTTTGGAGATTGAGCAGGAGACGCGCCACGATGTGGTGGCCTTTACTCGGGCGGTTTCTGAGACACTGGGTGAAGAGCGCAAGTGGGTGCACTATGGCCTGACCTCGACTGATGTGGTGGATACGGCCTACGGCTACCTCTACAAGCAGGCCAATGATATTATTCGTGAGGATCTGCGTCGCTTCACCGACATCATTGCAGAGCGGGCGCGGGAGCACAAGTTCACCATCATGATGGGACGGACCCACGGAGTGCATGCGGAGCCTACGACTTTCGGGCTTAAGCTTGCGACCTGGTACAGCGAAATGAAGCGCAACATCGAGCGTTTCGAGATTGCGGCTGCGGGTGTGGAAGCTGGGAAAATCTCTGGTGCGGTTGGTAACTTTGCTAACATTCCGCCATTCGTGGAAAGCTATGTCTGTGAGAAATTAGGCATCCGTCCGCAGGAGATTTCGACTCAAGTCCTACCACGTGACCTCCACGCTGAATACTTCTCAGCTCTAGCCTTGATTGCGACGTCTATCGAGCGCATGGCGACCGAAATTCGTGGTCTGCAAAAGTCTGAGCAACGCGAGGTTGAAGAGTTCTTTGCCAAGGGTCAAAAAGGATCTTCAGCTATGCCTCACAAGCGCAATCCAATCGGCTCTGAAAATATGACTGGTCTGGCGCGTGTTATTCGTGGTCACATGGTGACAGCCTTTGAGAATGTCTCTCTCTGGCATGAGCGCGACATTTCCCACTCATCTGCTGAGCGGATTATCACACCGGACACGACCATTCTTATCGACTACATGCTCAACCGCTTCGGTAATATCGTCAAGAACTTGACCGTCTTCCCAGAAAACATGAAGCGTAACATGAACTCAACCTTTGGTCTTATCTTTAGTCAGCGGGCTATGTTGACCTTGATTGAAAAAGGCATGACGCGGGAGCAGGCTTATGACTTGGTACAGCCAAAGACCGCCCAGTCTTGGGACAATCAAGTGGACTTCAAGCCTCTGCTCGAAGCGGATCCAGAAGTCACTTCCCGTCTTACTCAGGAAGAGATTGATGAAATCTTCAACCCAGTTTACTATACCAAGCGCGTAGATGAAATCTTCAAGCGCGTGGGCTTAGATTGAACATAAAAGCAGGCACTTCCTAAGAAGCGCCTGCTTTCTTTATCTTAAATTTGACTGGCCAGTTGCCCGATTTTCTTGAGCATTTCTTGGCGTTGTTGGTCTGTTTTACGTTCTACTCCGTTGAGCTCGGTCAGTTTGACTGGAGAAATACCACAAAGTTTCAGGATTTGATTTTTAAGCACCTTACCGTAGTCTTGGACAAAAGGCAGGGCAAAACCTGGTGTATTGTGGCTGACGATAATCCAGCCGGATTTCCCTTGCAGGTGGCCTTGGAGTCCGACTTTCTTATAAGAGTAGGCAAAGTCAGCCGCAAAGACACGGTCAATAAAGCCTTTGAGAATGGCCGGCATACCGCTCCACCAGATAGGGAAAATGAAAATCAGATGGTCTGCCCAAGTAATCAAATCCCTGTATTTTGCCATTTCAGGGTCTTTGTGCAGGTCACGGCGTCTATGTTCTTGGTCAAAGCGCAAAATCGGGTCAAAATTTTCAGCATACAAGTCCAAGGTTTTCACCTCATGCTTCTTAGAAAGGTTGCTTTGAACCTCTTTGAGAATAGCAGTATTGAAGCCAGTTGGGCTGGGGTGGGTGTAAATAATCAAGGTTTTCATGATCGTTCTCCTTTGATATAAATGTCAAGCATGTGCTCGATCGTGCTTTGGATGGCTTGAGGATCAAGGTCTTGTCCGATAGGACTGTTGGTCAGAACGGCTAGGCCTGTGATAAAGCTCCAAAAGTGAAAAAGGCTTTCTGCTTCGCTATTGCTAAAATTTTCCTCCTCGCGAAGCTTTAAAACAAGCTCCTTAAATTTATCAAATCCAGGCAGGTCAGACTCCAAGAGAATGGTGTCCTGAGTCACCTTCATATATTTAAAAGGAAATTTGATAAAGAGAGCTTCGAAAAAATGAGGGTAGGTCTTGGCAAAAATAATGAAATTAAGTCCAAGCCGGGTCAGCTGATCACGCGCAGAACCTGTCGCATCAATATTTTCATTGATTTCCTGATTGAGAAACAGCGAAAGCTGGGTCAAAACTACCTTGAGGTAGCCTTCCTTGCTCTCAAAATGGCGGTAGGGGCTGCCGTGAGTTACACCGCAGGCCTTGGCAACAGTCCTGAGCGAAAGCTGTTCAATTCCGTGTTTTCCGATTTCGTCAATCCCTGTTTGGATGAGTTGTTCTTTCAGCTGGGCAGTATTGCGTTTCATTCATTTTCTCCTAAAGTATACACTGTCTACTTATTTATCTTTAGTATACACTGTCTACTTTTTCTTGTCAACTAATTTGATGCTTTCTTCTAGTCTAAGATGTGGCAGAATTTGCTTTCGGTAAGATAAAATGTTAAAATAATATCAAAATGATAGCGCTTTCTTTTTAGGGTGAATTGCTCATTTTAGAGAAACGCTGAGAAACGGAGGACACCTATGAAGAAAATTATCAACGATCCAACAGCGGTTGTGGACGAGATGCTGGAAGGCTTAGCCTATATTCACAGCGATTTGGTTTATCGGGTGGAGGGCTTTAATATTATTGCCCGCAAGAGTGAGAAGACAGGTAAGGTTGGCCTGATTTCTGGCGGTGGCAGTGGTCATGAGCCTTCCCACGCGGGTTTTGTCGGTGAGGGCATGCTGTCGGCTGCTATTTGCGGAGCGGTTTTTACTTCACCAACACCTGACCAAGTCTTGCAAGCTATCAAGGAAGCAGATGAGGGAGCTGGGGTCTTCATGGTGATCAAGAATTACTCCGGTGACATTATGAACTTTGAAATGGCTCAGGAAATGGCTGAGATGGAAGGGATTGAGGTGGCTAGTGTCGTCGTAGATGACGATATCGCAGTGGAAGACAGCCTCTATACGCAAGGTCGTCGCGGAGTGGCTGGTACCATTCTTGTCCATAAGATTCTAGGGGATGCGGCGCATGCAGGCAAATCTCTGACTGAAATCAAGGCTCTAGCTGATGAGCTGGTCAAAAATATCCATACGGTCGGCTTGGCTCTGAGCGGGGCAACCGTTCCGGAAGTCGGCAAGCCTGGTTTTGTTTTGGCTGATGATGAGATAGAGTTCGGCATTGGCATCCATGGTGAGCCCGGCTATCGCAAGGAAAAGATGCAGCCGTCTAAGGACTTAGCCAAGGAATTAGTCGAAAAGCTCAGTCAGTCTGTTGAGCTCAAATCTGGTAAGAAGATCGGCATTCTCATCAATGGTATGGGTGCAACACCGCTCATGGAGCAGTATGTCTTCGCGGCCGATGTAGCAAATCTTCTGGCAGAAGCTGGAGTCGAAGTTGTCTATAAAAAGTTGGGTAATTACATGACCTCCATTGACATGGCGGGGATTTCTCTGACCTTTATCGAGCTGGACCAGCCAGACTGGCTGACAGCTCTCAACAGTTCTGTCACAACAGCCGCTTGGTAAGGAGGTGCTTATGGACGCAGCAAGAGCAAAAAAATGGATGCAGTTGTTCAACGAGAAGATCCAGGATCAGAAAGACTATCTATCTGACCTTGATACACCCATCGGTGATGGCGATCATGGTGCCAATATGGCCAGAGGAATGGCAGCAGCAGTAGAGAGTCTAGCTGCTAAGGACTTTGCCAGTGCGGCTGAGGTTTTTAAGGCTGTTTCCATGCAGTTGATTAGCAAGGTCGGCGGTGCTTCCGGACCTCTCTATGGCTCAGCTTTCATGGGTATGGCCAAAGCTGAAAAAGACGGCAAAGACTTGTCAGAAGTCATCCAAGCTGGGCTGGACATGATTCAGAAGCGGGGCAAGGCTGTGCCGGGTGAGAAGACCATGGTGGATGTCTGGTCGGGGATTCCTCTTTCTCTGCAGTCCGGAGACTTGACGCGTGAAATGATTGGTTCCCTAGTGGAAGCGACTAAGGATTTGAAGGCGACCAAGGGGCGGGCTTCCTATGTCGGTGAGCGCTCTATCGGTCATATCGATCCCGGTTCGGCTTCATCTGGTCTCCTCTTTGAGGCTCTTCTAGAAACGGAGGCAGGCTGATGGCAGATACTGGCATTCTTATCGTTTCTCATTCCAAAAACCTGGCCCAAGGCTTGTTTGACCTCATTTCGCAGGTGGCGGCAGATGTGAGCATCAGCTATGTAGGCGGGCTAGAAGACGGCAGCATTGGTACGAGCTTTGAAGGGATTCAGGCAGCTTTAGATGCTAATGACAAGGACACTATTTTGGCCTTTTTCGATCTGGGTTCGGCTCGGATGAATCTAGAAATGGTCGCAGACTTTTCTGACAAGGAAATCATTATCAATAATGTTCCCTTAGTAGAAGGCACTTATACGGCTGCTGCCCTTCTTCAGGCTGGGGCAGATTTACCTAATGTTTTGCTTCAGGTCCGTGAATTAGAAATAAAGAAATAGCAGGTTTTCTAGAGACTTAATAAACGACTTTATTTGCAAAATAAGGAACATTTTATATCAAAAAGCTGGGATTCAATCCCAGCTTTTTGCTTCATCATGTACCAATTTTCAGGGGAACAGCCAGTATTTCTTATTTTTTTCTTCTTTAAATTGATTAAAAATAGGACAAAATGACGTCTTATGTTTACATTTTATTGATTAAAAAGTCTTAAAGGGTTGCAAATTGGTATAGATAGATTTAAAATAGATAGGAACATACAAGATGAAACAAAAAACGACAGCATATTAAACAGCTGCCGTTTCTGGTCTTAATGATCCCGATTACGGGAAATAAATTTAATTTTGAAAAAGTCACCGCGTTTGTATGTTTCGCTGTACTCTAAAATTTGTCCAGTGCTTTCTAGCTGGGTAATCTTCACCTGATGAACGGTCGGGAAGTTGGTATCAACTTCCAGTACTTTCGCAACATCTTTTGGTGTTGGGAAGACAATTTCATTGGTTTCTTCAAAATGCTCATCATTCATATGAATGTGGTAGTCAGTTTTGAAGCGGTTGTAGATTGAGCTATAATAGTCCAAATCTGGATAGTTAGGATTGATGTATTGCTCTGGAATATAGGTTTGGTGATAGATATAGACTTTATCGCCAGTCCGTCTGATCCGATCAATCTTATAGTAGAACTGTGTTGGTGCTAGTTCTAGCTTATCCAAGATTTTCAGGTCATTCCCACGCTTGATGGAGAGAACAGTTACCTTATCTTTTTGGATAGGGAAGGTCTCAACGTCAGAAAATTCTACTAGCTTGTGCTTTCTTGCGCGTGAAACGAAAGTTCCCTTGCCTTGCTGACGGATAATATACCCATCATTTGCCAGCTCATTTAAAGCACGGACGACAGTAATGGAGCTAACATTAAACAACTGGATCAGTTCTGCCTCTGTGTAGAACTTATCTCCGTTTTCAAAATTGCCAGAAATGATTTGTTGCTTGAGCTCATCTTTGATTTGTTGGTATTTTGGAATAGCCATTGTGGTCACCTCTCTTTAGTTATCCCTCTTAATTAAAATTTTAACATATTTTTAAAAAAAATGTTGACATTTATGCAAAAAATTATTATATTAATTATAATAAGATATGAAAACGGTTTTATACCAGAGGGGACAACAGATGGCAAGATTCAAAATTGATCATTCCTTCTGTTTGGATGATCGAGAGTTTAAGATTTTATCGGGAGCCATTCACTATTTTCGGGTACAGCCTGAGGATTGGTACCATTCCCTTTATAATCTCAAAGCTCTGGGCTTTAATACGGTGGAGACCTATCTTCCCTGGAATATGCACGAACCCCAAAAAGGTGTCTTTAACTTCCAAGGAATTTTAGATATTGAGGCATTTTTACAGACAGCTCAGGATTTGGGACTTTATGCCATTATCCGCCCTTCGCCTTTTATCTGCGCGGAGTGGGAGTTCGGCGGCCTGCCGGCCTGGCTGCTCAATGAGAACATGCGCATCCGCTCATCAGATGAGGCCTTTCTGCAGGCTGTAGCCAGCTATTATGACGAGCTGCTGCCGCGACTGACTCCAAGGCTTCTGGACAATGGGGGAAATATCCTCATGATGCAGGTGGAAAATGAGTACGGTTCCTATGGGGAAGACAAGGCCTACCTGAGAGCAATCAGACGGCTCATGGAAGAACGAGGTGTAACCTGTCCGCTCTTTACTTCAGACGGACCTTGGCGGGCTACGCTTCAAGCTGGTACGCTGATTGATGACGATGTCTTTGTGACAGGAAATTTCGGCTCTAAGGCAGATTACAATTTTGCCCAGATGCAGGAATTCTTTGACGAACATGGCAAAAAGTGGCCGCTCATGTGTATGGAGTTCTGGGACGGCTGGTTCAATCGCTGGAAAGAGCCTATCATCAAGCGAGATCCAGACGAACTGGCTCAAGCTGTTCACGAAGTGCTCCAGCAGGGCTCAATCAATCTCTATATGTTTCATGGCGGTACCAACTTTGGCTTTATGAACGGCTGTTCGGCCAGAGGTGTCATTGACCTGCCACAGGTAACTTCCTATGACTATGATGCTCTACTCAATGAGCGTGGCAATCCGACGGATAAGTACTATGCAGTCCAGAGGATGCTGAAAGAGCATTATCCAGAGTATCCGCAGATGGAGCCCTTGGTGAAAGAGTCTTTTGAGTTTAGGAATATCCCGCTCAGTCAGAAGGTCAGTCTCTTTGAGACACTGCCTGACTTGGCAGAGCCTATCGAAAGTCTCTATCCGATGAAGATGGAGGAGCTGGGGCAAAATGTCGGCTACCTGCTCTATCGGACTTGGGCTAGTTGGGATGCTGATCAGGAAAGGCTCCGTGTCATTGACGGCCGCGACCGGATGCAGCTTTATGTGGACGCTCAGCACATAGCAACCCAGTACCAGACAGAAATCGGTCAGGATATCATGGTGGACGGCCAGAAAAAGGCAGAGCACCAGCTTGACATTCTGATGGAAAATATGGGCCGGGTCAATTATGGGCACAAACTCTTGGCAGATACCCAGCAGAAGGGCATTCGTACCGGTGTCTGCAAGGATCTGCACTTCCTGCTTGACTGGCAGCATTACCCATTGCCGCTGGACCATCCAGAAAAGATTGATTTTTCGAAAGGGTGGCAGGAAAAGCAACCAGCTTTCTACGCTTTTGACTTTGAAATGAAAGCGCTTAAAGATACTTATCTGGATCTGTCTGACTTTGGCAAGGGCGTCGTCTTTGTCAACGGTGTCAGCATTGGCCGCTTCTGGAATGTCGGACCGACCTTATCGCTTTATATCCCGCACAGCTTGCTCAGAGAAGGCGACAATCGCATCATTATCTTTGAGACAGAAGGGGTATACAACGAAATCATTCACTTAGTTAACCAACCTACATTTAAAACAATAAAGGGGGAAAATCTATGACAATAGTAGGTGCACGTATCGATGGACGTTTGATCCATGGACAGGTAGCCAATCTTTGGACTACCAAGCTCAACATTTCACGTATTATGGTGATTGACGATGAGGTAGCTGAAAATGCTATCGAAAAGAGCGGGCTCAAGCTCGCAACGCCAGCTGGTGTGAAACTTAGTGTCTTGCCGATTGCTAAGGCAGCAGAAAATATATTGGCTGGCAAGTATGATTCACAGCGACTCTTGATTGTCGCTCGCAAGCCAGACCGCTTCCTGCGGTTGGTCGAAGCTGGTGTTCCGCTGGAAACGCTGAATGTCGGCAATATGTCTCAGTCAGACGAAACTCGCTCCATTACCCGCTCTATCAATGTGGTAGATGCAGATGTTGAAGCCTTTCACAAGCTGCACGAAAAAGGAGTCAAGCTGACAGCGCAAATGGTTCCCAACGATCCGGTTGAGGATTTCATGAAGTTATTAAAATAGGACAAAATTTTAGGAGGACATTGTTATGATACAATGGTGGCAAATTTTACTACTCACTTTGTACTCAGCTTATCAAATCTGTGATGAGTTGACTATCGTTTCGTCAGCAGGATCCCCTGTATTTGCTGGGTTCATTACTGGCTTGATTATGGGTGATTTGACGACTGGTTTGTTTATCGGTGGTAGCCTGCAATTATTCGTTCTTGGTGTAGGGACATTTGGTGGGGCTTCTCGTATTGATGCAACATCAGGTGCCGTTTTGGCGACAGCCTTCTCTGTAGCACAAGGCATTAAGCCAGAGTTGGCTATTGCGACAATCGCAGTACCAGTAGCAACTTTGTTGACATACTTCGATATCTTAGGTCGCATGACAACGACTTATTTCGCACACCGTGTGGATGCAGCAGTTGAACGCTTCGACTATAAAGGTATTGAACGCAACTATCTCTTAGGTGCCCTTCCTTGGGCTCTGTCTCGTGCCCTGCCAGTCTTTCTGGCTCTGGCTTATGGTGGAACATTTGTTCAAGCGATAGTAGATGGTGTTGCTGGTGTGAAATGGCTGGCTGCAGGCTTGACACTGGCTGGTCGTATGCTTCCAGGACTCGGGTTCGCTATCTTGCTTCGTTACCTTCCAGTTAAACGTAATCTTCATTACTTAGCTCTTGGTTTTGGCTTGACGGCTATGCTGACTGTGCTTTACTCAAACATTCAAACTTTGGGTGGTGCTGTATCTAGCATTGTTGGAACTCTTCCAAAAGATGCTGCAGTTACATTTGCCAACAATTTCAAAGGCTTGTCTATGATTGGTGTAGCTATCTTTGGTATCTTCCTTGCAGTACAGCATTTCAAATACAGCCAAAGAACAGTAGTTGCTGCTCCAGCTGCTAGCACAAACTCAGAAAGTGAGGAAATTGAAGATGACGAACTCTAATTATAAATTAACAAAAGAAGATTTTAAACAAATCAATAAACGCAGCTTGTTCACTTTCCAATTAGGCTGGAACTACGAGCGGATGCAAGGTTCTGGCTATCTCTACATGCTCTTGCCTCAGCTGCGCAAAATGTACGGTGACGGCACTCCAGAATTGCAAGAAATGATGAAATTGCATACGCAATTCTTCAATACATCACCTTTCTTCCACACCATTATTGCAGGTTTTGACCTAGCTATGGAAGAAAAAGACGGTGTTAAATCAAAAGATGCGGTCAATGGTATCAAGACAGGTCTTATGGGGCCGTTTGCTCCTCTCGGAGACTCTATATTTGGCTCTCTTGTGCCAGCAATCATGGGCTCTATCGCTGCTACCATGGCTATCGCAGGCCAGCCTTGGGGAATTTTCCTTTGGATTGCTGTAGCGGTTGCTTATGATATTTTCCGTTGGAAACAGTTAGAATTTGCATACAAAGAAGGGGTCAATCTCATCACCAACATGCAAAGTACTTTGACAGCTCTTGTTGAAGCGGCTTCTGTACTGGGTATCTTCATGGTGGGTGGTTTGATTGCGACTATGATCAACTTTGAAGTATCTTGGGTATGGAACATCGGTAAAAAAGCTATTGATTTCCAAGACATGATGAATCTGATTTTCCCACGTTTGATTCCAGCAGTCTTTACAGGCTTTATCTTCTGGCTCTTGGGCAAGAAAGGAATGAACTCTACCAAGGCTATCTTCATTATCATTTTCATGGCAGTAAGCTTCTCCGCTATCGGCTACTTCCTGCTGGGACAAGTACCAGAGTAATGGAGTGATTTATGAGTAAGAAATTAGTTTTAGTCAGCCATGGTCGCTTTTGTGAAGAGCTGAAAACAACTACGGAAATGATTATGGGGCCTCAGGAAGACATCCATGCAGTAGCCCTGCTTCCGGAGGAAGGTCCAGAAGACTTCGCAGCTAAATTCTTAGAAACGGTCAAAGACTTTGAGGATTACTTGGTCTTTGCGGATCTCTTGGGGGGCACTCCTTGTAATGTAGTCAGTCGCTTCATTATGGAAGGGCAGGATATCGAGCTTTATGCGGGGGTCAATCTGCCCATGGTCATTGAGTTTATTAACGCTTCTTTGACAGGAGCAGAAGTTAGCTATCCATCCAAGGCAGCAGAGAATATTGTTAAGGTCAATGATGTTCTGGCTGGCCTAATGGATGATGAAGATGAATAAAAGTTTGAACAATCACTTCTAGCTGGGCCAAGTCTTTGCGCTGTCAGCAGATGGGAGACTGCTGATAGGTAAGGCCAAGCCACAGTGGTTGATTCAAGCATATTGGTCTAAGAGGAATTTGGGAGATGCCTCTTAGCCTAGGGAACTGGATGGTTCAACATTGCAAAATGCAGTCGCTGTTTGGTTTGAAAAAGCTTGTTAAAAGCATGTTTCAAGTCTAGCCATCGTTGCGGGGGTGGGACAGCGAGCCGAAAATCTTTGATTTTCTGGATTCTGTCCCACTCCCCCTTTTTCAAATGATGGAAAGGAATGAGAAAGAGAATGTTAGATTATTCACAGGAAGAATTGCAGCGTCTGGGGGCTGACATCACAACGAGAGAAATCTATCAGCAGCCTGAGGTCTGGCAGGAAGCCTTTGAACATTACAAGGCTCAGGCCGCAGACATCGCTGCTTTTCTGAAAAAAATCGAGGACAAACATGACTACATCAAGGTCATTTTTGCCGGAGCCGGCTCATCAGCCTACGTCGGAGATACCTTGATGCCTTATTTCAGGCAGATTTATGATGAGCGCAAATGGAATTTCAATGCCATTGCGACGACAGATATCGTGGCCAATCCCTTGGTGCATCTGAAGAGAGAAGTGCCGACAGTGCTGGTTTCCTTTGCTCGTAGCGGAAATTCCCCAGAAAGTGTAGCGACTGTGGACTTGGCCAAGCAGCTGGTAGATGACTTGTACCAGATTACCATTACTTGTGCTGCCCAAGGCAAGCTAGCCCAGCAGGCCCAAGGTGATGAGAAGAATCTCTTGCTCCTTCAGCCAGAAGCGTCTAATGATGCTGGCTTTGCCATGACTTCTAGCTTCAGCTCTATGATGCTGACAGCCCTTTTGGTCTTTGACCGGGCTGAACTAGACCAGAAGGAAGCCAAGGTAGCGGCTCTGATTCAGCTCAGTCAGGATGTTTTAGGACGCGTTGCAGATGTGCAGCAGCTGGTTGATTTGGATTTCAGTCGGGTCATTTATCTGGGAGCAGGGCCTTTCTTTGGTCTGGCTCATGAAGCCCAGCTTAAGATTTTAGAGCTGACAGCCGGCCAAATTGCGACCATGTACGAAAGTCCAGTCGGTTTTCGGCATGGACCAAAGTCGCTGATTAATCAAGATACAGTCGTTCTGGTCTTTGGTTCGGCAGATGCCTATACCAAGGCTTATGATTTGGACTTGGTGAAGGAAGTGGCTGGTGACGGGATTGTCCGTAGACTGGTCTTGCTGACTGACCGGGAGGAGCAGTTGGAAGGAGTCGAGCAAGTAGTGCTAAGTACCCAAGAGCCTCTGGGAGATAGCTATCGCATCTTCCCTTACATCGTTTACGCTCAGCTCTTTGCCCTCCTGACCTCGCTCAAGGTCAAGAACCGTCCAGACACACCGTCTCCGACAGGAACAGTCAATCGTGTAGTACAAGGAGTTATCATTCACCCTTTTGGGGAGTAAGAGAAGGAAAAGTTATGGAGAAATTACAAATCGGCCACAAAAAAGTGAGCCATTTGAAAAAACTATCAAACGAGCAGGGGATTATCGGGGCTTTGGCCATTGACCAGCGTGGATCGCTCAAGAAAATGCTGGCCAGCGGAGAAGATGCGCCTTCTGGTGACCAAGCTCTGGTTCAGTTTAAAGAATTAATCTCTAGTCAGCTAACATCTTATGCTAGCTCCATCCTGTTGGATCCAGAGTTCGGTCTGCCAGCAGCCGAGCTGCGGGATGCTTCCTGCGGGCTGATAGTAGCCTATGAAAAGACTGGCTATGATGCGACAGCGGAGGGCCGTCTGCCGGACTTGCTTCCTAACTGGTCAGCTAGTCGCATCCGAGACATGGGCGCAGATGCCGTCAAGGTCTTGATTTACTATGATGTGGACGACAAGCCAGAAATCAACGACATTAAGCAGGCCTGGGTTGAGCGCGTGGGCAGCGAATGTTTGGCTGAGGACATTACTTATTTTCTGGAGATTCTGACCTATGATGCTAAGAGTGACAGTGTCTTGGACGCTAACTATGCCAAGCTTAAGCCGCATAAGGTCAATGAGGCAATCAAGCTCTTTTCAGATTCCCGCTATCATGTAGATGTCTTAAAGGTTGAAGTGCCGGTCAATATGAACTTTGTCGAGGGCTTCACTAAAGAAGGAGTTGAGCCAGTCTACAGCGTGACGGAAGCCCGAGATTTCTTTAAAGAACAGTCAGATGCGACGCACTTGCCTTTCATCTTCCTCAGCGCTGGTGTCAGTGCCGAGCTTTTCCAAGAAACGCTGCGGCTAGCCCATGAAGCGGGCTCACAGTTTAACGGCGTTCTGTGTGGACGGGCTACCTGGAAGGATGCAGTCTCAGTCTTTGCCCAAGAGGGAGCTGCAGCAGCTCAAGCGTGGCTGGACGAGACAGGCCGTCAGAATATCGAGGATCTTAATCAAGTCTTGCGCCAAACAGCGGTGTCTTGGGTGGACAAGCTTGACCTGCCTTTTGAAGACAGGACTTGGCAAGTTCGTGATTTTTAGCAGGATAGATAAAAGAGGTTTTGTATGAAATCTTACCGAGAATCCATTTTTGGCAAGCTGGGCGGTCAGGAGATTCTGGCTTATACTTTTGAAAACGATCGAGGCTATCGTCTGATAGTCATGAACTACGGAGCAACCGTCATCAAGTATGTCTCTCCTGATAAAAATAATCACTTTGACAATATCGTCGTTGGCTTTGATCAGTTTGAGGACTATATTGGGAACAGCCCTAAGCACGGAGCCAGCATTGGTCCAGTTGCTGGACGTATTGCTGGTGCAACATTTGATCTGAATGGTCAGACCTTTCAGCTAGAGGCCAATAATGGCTTAAACTGCAACCATAGTGGATCCAGCGGCTGGGACAGTAGCGTTTTTGAAGTAGAGGAAGTCAGTAATGACGGACTTACCTTTTATACAGAGCGGACTGACGGAACTGGCTGCTTCCCGGGCAATCTGAAAATCTGGGTTTCCTATACCCTGACAGAGAAGGGTGAGCTGGAAATCTCCTATCAAGTCCAGACAGATCAAGATACCTTGGTCAATCCGACCAACCATAGCTATTTCAATCTGTCTGGTCGTTTCAATCAACCGATAGATGATCATATCCTGCAGCTCAATACTGATGGTGTCTATCCTATCGCAGCTGACGGCCTTCCTGAAAAAAAGGCTGATGCAGAGCGTGACTTTGTCAAGAAGCTGGCCAAGGGCGCTTCCCTTAAAGAAATTTTCGCTGCTACCGATGAGCAAATCCAGCTGGTATCTGGCTTGGATCATCCCTTTGCGCTAAGCCCAAGCCGAAACCAGGCAGGCACGCTCTATCATCCAGCATCGGGCCGCCGCCTGACTATTGAAACTCAGGCGCCCTGCCTAGTGATTTATTCAGCGAATTGTGTAGATGATTCGGTTCGGTTTGATGGCCAGCCTATGATTCAGCATAATGGCTTGGCCCTGGAAGCCCAGGCATTGCCGGATGCCATTCACAGTAGCCAGCAGTCGGATGTCATTCTCAAGGCCGGTCAGATTTTTACCAGCAGGACGGTGTATTTTGCTGATGTACCAGCAACTTTATAAAGAAACAATCGCGAAAGAGCACAAAAAAACGGCAGTACCTCCTTCTGCCGTTTTTCTTCGTCCAGTTTTCAGCGACTATGTTTTCATAAGAAGCTAATTTTAAGCAAGTGAAAAGCCTCCACAATCAAAAGCAAAAATTTTTTTGCTAACTGAATTTTACTTTAAGTTTTTCTTAAGCTAAGGGCAGTATACTATGAGTATCAAATGAAGCCCCCTAACTTTGTTTGATAATCCTAAACTTTTTCATAATAATCTCCCATAAAGGCCACCCAATCCGGTGGTCTTTTTTTGTGTTCAGACGTGGATTAGATTTGCTTCCTCTGCCTTATTTTCTGCTATAATAGTTCTATGAGTAGAATTTTAGACAATGAATTAATGGGTGATGAGGAATTGGTGGAGCGCACCTTGCGTCCCCAGTATTTACAGGAGTATATCGGTCAGGACAAGGTCAAGGACCAGCTGAAGATTTTTATTGAAGCGGCTAAGCTGAGGGATGAGGCGCTGGATCACACCCTGCTTTTTGGCCCTCCGGGTCTGGGGAAGACGACCATGGCCTTTGTCATTGCCAATGAACTAGGCGTTAATCTCAAGCAGACTTCAGGTCCGGTGATTGAAAAGTCCGGTGATTTGGTTGCGATCTTAAATGACCTTGAGCCGGGTGATGTCCTCTTTATAGATGAGATTCACCGCTTGCCAATGGCAGTAGAGGAAGTGCTGTACAGCGCTATGGAAGACTTTTACATCGACATTATGATTGGCTCAGGCGAGACCAGTCGCAGTGTCCATCTGGATTTGCCGCCTTTCACTCTGATTGGGGCGACCACTCGGGCAGGCATGCTGTCCAATCCTCTGCGGGCTCGCTTTGGGATTACCGGTCACATGGAGTATTATGAAGCTAGCGACTTGACGGAAATTGTCGAGCGGACTGCAGAGATTTTTGAGATGGATATTACCCACGAGGCTGCGAAGGAGCTGGCTCTGCGTAGTCGAGGCACTCCGCGGATTGCCAATCGTTTGCTCAAGCGGGTGCGGGATTACGCGCAGATTATGGGCAATGGCCTGATTGATGATAAGATAACCGACCAGGCTCTCTCCATGCTGGATGTGGATCAAGAAGGGCTGGACTACGTGGACCAGAAGATTTTGAAGACTATGATAGAGGTCTACGGTGGCGGTCCAGTGGGGCTGGGGACCCTCTCGGTCAATATTGCTGAGGAACGTGAAACAGTAGAGGATATGTATGAGCCTTACCTGATTCAGAAAGGCTTTGTCATGCGGACACGGACTGGGCGCGTGGCTACCCGTAAAGCCTATGAGCATTTAGGATATGAGTATATGAAGGAATGATGACAGAAAAGGAGATTTTAGACCAACTAGGTCAAGATCCAGACATCCGAGCGATTTTGGAAATTATTCGCAGTCTGGAGCTCAAGGATTCTTGGTTAGTGGCTGGAAGTGTGAGGAATTTTATCTGGAATATGCTGTCAGAGCGACCAGGTTTTGATTCAGAGACGGATGTAGATGTCATATTCTTTGATCCGACTTATGCTGAGGCAGAGACGATAGAGCTGGAAGCCAAGCTCAAGGCAGACTGGCCACAGTATCAATGGGAGCTCAGAAATCAAGCCTATATGCACCAGCATAGTCCTGGAACGGCACCTTATAAAAATGCTTGCGAAGCTATGAGTAAGTATCCTGAGCGCTGCACTGCTATCGGACTGCGCTTGTTGGCAAATGACAAACTGGAACTTTTTGCTCCCTATGGTTTGGAGGATATCTTAAACTTTCAGGTCAGACCGACTCCTCATTTTCTTGAAAATAAGGAGCGCCAGCGTGTGTATGCTGAGCGCTTGGCTAAGAAGAATTGGCAGAAATGCTGGCCGCAGCTGGAGTATCATTATCTTGATAAATAAGTATAAGATAAGAGTAAAATGTTTAAGTTATTTTAAGGAAGTTTTAAGGAATGGATATTATACTATAAGCAAGTTAAGAAATTAACTTAACTCCTAAAACTTTTTTCTTTTTAAAAAATAATCTCCCTACAAAAAGCCACCAAACGGTGGTTTTTTGCTATTTTCATATATGAGAGGGGCAGGGCTTGCCAGTTTTCAACGAGAATCAGGAAACTGTAAACGATTCAGAGCTAGTTTTTGCCATTATTTTGTTATAATAGATAGCGAGGTATTGTATGAAGAAAATTGTATTTGTATGTTTGGGCAATATCTGCCGTAGTCCGATGGCAGAGTTTGTCATGAAGAGTTTAACAGACCAACTGGAAATCGAGAGCCGAGCAACCTCAAGCTGGGAGCATGGCAATCCCATTCATCGGGGAACACAGGCTATTTTTAAGAAATATGCCATTTCTTATGATAGGAACAAGACTTCTCAGCAGATTTCGGCAGCGGATTTTGCGGATTTTGACTATGTCATTGGAATGGATGAAAGTAATGTCCGAGATTTGAAGCGGATGGCGCCTGAGGATTTTCAGCATAAAATTTATCAGTTTGAAGAAGAAAGTGTGCCGGATCCTTGGTACACAGGAGATTTTGACCAAACCTATGATTTGGTCTTGGCTGGCTGCAAGAAGTGGCTAGAGCGTTTGGATGGATAGGAATATGGATAAAGTAAAAGAATTTTACGATAAATACAAGGTCTATCTGACCCGGCAGAATTTAGAACTTTTGGCTGTAACGGTCATTGTACTGTCAGCTATTCTGGTTTTTACCTCGGGGATTCCTGGTAAGGGCGTTTTAACGCTAGATCAGGGGAAGATCAAGTATGACGGGACCTTGGTTCGCGGGAAGATGAACGGTCAGGGGACTATGACTTTTCAAAATGGGGACAGTTATACTGGTCAATTTCGCAATGGCATCTTTGACGGAAAAGGGACCTTTACCTCGCCGGCTGGCTGGAAATATGAAGGGGACTTCAGCAAGGGTCAGGCTGATGGACAAGGAAAGCTAACGACAGAAGGCAATGTCGTTTATGAAGGAACGTTTAAACAAGGAATTTATCAAAATGCGCATTAAATGGTTTTCGCTCGTCAGAATCACGGGGCTGCTTTTAGTTTTGCTTTATCATTACTTCCAGGGCGTTTTCCCTGGCGGTTTTATTGGCGTGGATATCTTCTTTACTTTTTCTGGCTTCTTGATTACCGCTCTGCTTATTGACGAGTTTGCTAAGAAGAAAGAAATCGATATCCAAGGCTTTTTCAAACGACGTTTTTATCGGATTGTACCCCCTCTGGTCTTTATGATTTTGGTCGTTATGCCCTTTACTTTCTTAATCCGTAAGGATTTTGTGGCTGGGATTGGGACGCAGATTGCGGCTGCCTTGGGATTTGTGACCAACTTTTATGAAATGCTTTCAGGCGGCAGTTATGAGAGTCAGTTTGTGCCGCACATCCTGATCCATACTTGGAGTCTAGCTTTAGAAGTGCACTATTATGTTCTTTGGGGCTTGGCCGCTTGGGGCTTGGGCAAGGTTGCCAAGTCAACGGCCCGCTATCGCGGTATGATTGCGTTGGTTTCTGCAGGTCTCTTTTTGCTCAGCTTTGTATCAATGTTTGCTGGCGCTTTGACCACTAAGAATTACTCTGATATTTATTTCTCAAGTTTGACCCACGTCTTTCCTTTCTTTGCAGGAAGTATCCTAGCAACCTTATCTGGCGTTGGCCATGTCAGCAGTCGCTTTAAGATGTTGGAGGAGAAGCTGACTCTTAAGCAAGTGTTAGGAATTATGGGGGGCAGCGCAGCTGTTTTGCTTTTGCTCAGCTTTCTGCTCAAGTTTGATAATCTTTGGACCTACCTGGTAGGATTCTTGATTTCAACTATCTTGGCTTGTCTGATGATTTTTGCTGCTAGGATGCTGCATGACAAGCTCCCTGATGTGAAGGAGCCTAGCCTTATCAACTTTATCGCAGATACCAGCTATGGTGTTTACCTCTTCCACTGGCCATTCTATATTATCTTTACCCAGCTGATGAGTAACGGTTTGGCTGTTCTCTTGACCACGCTGCTGTCTTTTATTTTTGCAGCCTTGTCTTTCTATATCTTGGAGCCAACTCTGGCTGGTCGTCAGCCAGTTATCATGGGAACCAAGATGGATCTGTCATCTCTCACTAGACCAATTTTTTACAGTATGATTCCGTTGACTTTAATCATGTTCTTTATCTCGGTGACAGCACCAAAGGTAGGAGCTTTTGAGGAAAGTTTGATTGTCAACGCTCTGAATCAAGCAGACACTAAGATGCAGACAACTCGCAGCCAGGTTGATCAGTCCAAGGCTACTGAGTACAATGTGGCGGACGGGATTACTATGATTGGTGACTCGGTTGCCCTGCGCTCAAGCGATCAATTGCAGCAGATCTTGCCAGGAATCGAGCTAGATACTGTCGTTAGCCGCAGTCTGAGTACAGGCTTGGAGGTCTACAAGACAGATATTGCTAATAGGGTGCTGAAGAAGCAGGTTGTTCTGGCTCTTGGAACCAATTCGTCTGGTTATTCGAATGAGCTTTTGGATGAATATGTTTCCAGCCTGCCTAAGGGGCATCAACTGATCCTCGTGACTCCTTATGACGGTCGCTCAGAGGGCGGTGTTTTAGCTCAGCAGCGGGAGTATGAGCTGGAATTAGCCAAAAAGTACGACTATGTCTTTGTGGCTGACTGGCATCAAACTGCTATCGAAAATCCGCAGATTTGGGAAGGGACAGACTATGTCCACTTTGGCTCAAACTCAGAGTCCATCATTGAAGGGGGAACTCTCTATGCCAATACCATTAAGCAAGCCATAGATGAAGCAAATTCTGGCAATGTGAAACCATAAATGATCAGCTCGGTTTGTCCGAGCTTTTTATATTTAAATAAAGAAAGCGCTTCCATATATTATGTGAAAGTAAAAGTATGTGAAATCTCTAAAAAATAAAAAATTTTTTCACAATAACTAAAAGAATAGACTGTAAAACAAGCAAATTTGTTATGTATTTCACAAATTAATAGAGAAAAGTTTGTGAATGTTAAGTGAAAGTGTTTACAAAAATCATTAAATGGGTTATAATTGAATTGTGAAATATTTAACAAAGGTTAGGGTTCTTCGTCTAACCTAAGGCAAAACCATTGGAGGAATAGAATGGCTGAAAAGAAGAAAACGGTAGAACAAGAAGACAAGGCTTTGGCAGCGCAAAAGCATGTCGACGAATTGGTGCAAAAAGGTCTGGTTGCACTCGAGGAAATGAGAAAGCTGAATCAGGAACAGGTGGACTACATCGTAGCCAAGGCCTCTGTAGCAGCTTTGGATGCCCATGGTGAGTTGGCTCTGCATGCTTATGAAGAAACGGGTCGCGGAGTTTTTGAAGATAAGGCAACTAAAAACCTTTTCGCCTGTGAGCACGTTGTGAATAATATGCGCCACACGAAAACTGTCGGCGTTATTCAGGAAGATGATGTGACTGGATTGACCTTGATTGCGGAGCCAGTGGGTGTTGTCTGTGGAATTACTCCAACAACCAACCCAACTTCAACAGCTATTTTTAAGGCTTTGATTTCCTTAAAAACACGTAATCCGATTATCTTTGCTTTCCACCCATCTGCTCAAGAATCATCTGCCCATGCAGCACAAATCGTTCGTGATGCAGCGATTGCAGCAGGTGCGCCTGAAAACTGTGTACAATGGATTACAGCGCCATCTATGGAAGCAACTTCTGCCCTTATGAACCATGAAGGAATTGCGACTATCCTTGCGACAGGTGGTAACGCAATGGTGAAGGCAGCTTACTCATGTGGTAAGCCAGCTCTGGGGGTTGGTGCCGGAAACGTACCAGCTTATGTGGAAAAATCCGCTAATATCCGTCAAGCAGCGCACGATATCGTTATGTCTAAGTCCTTTGACAATGGTATGGTCTGTGCCTCTGAGCAAGCCGTTATCATTGATAAGGAGGTTTATGATGAATTTGTAGAAGAGTTCAAATCATATCATACTTACTTTGTAAATAAGAAAGAAAAAGCTCTGTTGGAAGAATTCTGCTTTGGTGCTAAGGCAAACAGCAAGAACTGTGCTGGTGCTAAGCTCAATCCGGATATCGTTGGTAAGCCAGCCACTTGGATTGCAGAGCAAGCAGGCTTCAGCGTGCCAGAAGATACGAATATCTTGGCCGCAGAGTGTAAAGAAGTTGGTGAAAAAGAGCCATTGACACGTGAAAAACTGTCACCTGTCATCGCTGTGCTCAAGTCTGAATCTCGTGAAGACGGTGTTGAAAAGGCCCGTCAAATGGTAGAATTCCATGGTCTTGGTCACTCAGCTGCTATCCATACAGCGGACGAAGAGTTGACCAAGGAATTTGGTAAGGCTGTCCGTGCTATCCGTGTTATTTGCAACTCACCTTCTACTTTCGGCGGTATCGGAGATGTTTATAATGCCTTCCTGCCGTCACTGACTCTGGGCTGTGGTTCTTATGGTCGCAACTCAGTTGGTGATAACGTTAGTGCTGTGAATCTCTTGAACATCAAAAAAGTAGGAAGACGTAGAAATAATATGCAATGGATGAAACTCCCTTCAAAAACTTACTTCGAGCGTGACTCTATCCAATACCTGCAAAAATGTCGTGATGTGGAACGTGTCATGATCGTTACAGACCATGCGATGGTAGAGCTTGGTTTCCTAGATCGTATCATCGAACAACTCGATCTTCGTCGTAATAAGGTTGTTTACCAAATCTTTGCAGACGTAGAGCCAGATCCAGATATCACAACAGTTGAACGTGGTACAGAGATTATGCGTACCTTCAAACCTGATACAATCATCGCGCTTGGTGGTGGTTCACCAATGGACGCAGCTAAAGTAATGTGGCTCTTCTATGAGCAACCAGAAGTGGACTTCCGTGACCTTGTGCAAAAATTCATGGATATCCGTAAACGTGCCTTCAAATTCCCATTGCTTGGCAAGAAGACTAAGTTTATCGCAATCCCTACAACATCTGGTACAGGTTCAGAAGTAACACCGTTTGCCGTTATCTCTGACAAGGCTAACAACCGTAAGTACCCAATCGCTGACTACTCTCTGACTCCAACTGTAGCCATCGTAGACCCAGCTCTGGTACTGACTGTTCCAGGATTTGTTGCAGCAGACACTGGTATGGACGTTCTGACTCACGCCACAGAAGCTTATGTATCTCAGATGGCCAGCGACTTTACAGATGGTTTGGCTCTCCAAGCTATTAAACTAGTCTTTGAAAATCTGGAAAGCTCTGTTAAGAATGCTGACTTCCACTCTCGCGAAAAGATGCACAATGCCTCTACTATCGCTGGTATGGCCTTTGCCAATGCCTTCCTGGGAATTTCCCACTCTATGGCCCATAAGATTGGTGCTCAGTTCCATACGATCCACGGTCGTACCAATGCGATCTTGTTGCCATACGTAATCCGCTATAACGGTACACGTCCAGCTAAAACAGCGACATGGCCTAAGTACAACTACTACCGTGCGGATGAGAAATACCAAGACATTGCTCGCATGCTCGGCTTGCCAGCTTCTACTCCAGAAGAAGGTGTTGAATCATTTGCGAAAGCTGTTTATGAACTGGGAGAACGCGTCGGTATCGAAATGAACTTCAAGGCTCAAGGTATTGACGAAAAAGAATGGAAAGAACATTCACGCGAATTGGCCTTCCTTGCTTATGAAGACCAATGCTCTCCAGCCAACCCACGTCTTCCAATGGTTGACCACATGCAGGAAATCATCGAAGACGCTTACTATGGCTACAAGGAACGCCCAGGACGCCGCAAATAAGCGAGCAGCTTCCTCAATTAAAAATAAGACAGTTTGTCGGTCATCCCCTACCCTTTGGTAGGGGATATTTCTATGTGTCTTAGCGAGGCAAGACCGTCGGTCGAAGCCGAGCTTAGAGACATTGATGCTGAGGAGCGGAGCGACGTGAGCGCTATGTGTCTTAACGAAACGCGGCCGCAGGACAAAGTTGAGTCATAGAGCAGTGGATGCAGTTTTGTCCCTTGGGACAAAAGCTGTATACCTTGAAGTAACACTTAGGCAGGCAAGACCGTTGGTCGAAGCCGAGCGTAGAGACATTGATGCTGAGGAGCGGAGCGACGTGAGCGCTAGGCCTCTTAACGAAAGGAGCTTGCTGGGGTAAAAATATGTAAACCTTCTGACTACTTGTGATTGAGTGAGCTTTTGTGCTAAGATAAGGGGACAATGGAAAAAAGGAGAGCAATGTGATTTTTTTATCTTTATGGGCTGGGCTGTTGAGTGGCCTTTGCTGGTTATTGGGGGATATTCTGCTGGTTGGCTTTGAGGTAGACAAGGAAAGTTATGCCTCTTTTACGGAGCAGAGTCGGATTGGCAATAAGAATCTGGCTATGCTGATGCTGTCTGGTTCTGTCGGTCGGCTGCGTCTGGGCGCTCTGGTGGCTAACTTCTCAATTCCTCTTATGTTAGTCTCGCTTTATGCTCTCTTTGGTTTGACAAATAAGGGCTTGTGGTCCTATCTGTCAATAGCCTTGTTAGGAATTGGATTTGCCCTGTCGCCGGTGGCACATGTGGCCTTTTACTACGTTGGGATCATTAGCAAAAAGGCTTATAAACGAAGCGGCGGACAGGTCTGCTCAGACGAAGACAGCGGGCTTATCAATGAAGCAGTGTTCTTTCTAGATATAACCTGGCGGACAGCTATCGCTCTGACCGGACTAGGCTGGTTCGTTTACTCACTGCTAATAGTTACCGGTCAGACAATATTGCCTGCTTATCTGGGGCTGCTGACTCCTTTACCGCTCAGTCTCTTGACTATCTTACTGGTAGAAAAGCTGAGAATCGGACGCCCCTACCTTAACGGAGCTGGCCTAAACATAGGATTTAGTTTGTTCTATTTACTGCTCCTGCTTCATATAGGTTCTTAGGCGGCGAATCGGTAAAATTTCAGAAAAACAGAAAATCTATATATTAACCTATTGAAAACTTCCTCTTTATATGGTATGATGAAAGAGGTCTCAAGAATCGTTGGGAGGATAAGACATGAAAAACCCTACTTTACTTAAAGAAATGTTACATTATCGCGGAAGAGATGAAATGCCCGACGATTTTGATACCTTTTGGAATAAACAAGTGGCGGAGGTGGAAGTGCCTCAGGACTACCAGTTGCTGGAAAAAGATTTTCAAATTGCATATGCGACTTGCTATGAGCTAACCTTCAAGTCTGGAAACGGTGGACAAATCTACGCTAAGCTAGTTGTGCCTAAGTTATCAGAAAAAATTCCGGCATTGTTTCATTTCCATGGTTATATGGGGCAGGGCTGGGATTGGGCTGATATGCTGGCCTATACGGCAGCGGGCTGGGGTGTGGTGTCAATGGATGTCCGTGGTCAGTCTGGCTATTCACTGGATGGTGATAGAGAAGTCCGCGGCAATACTGTTAAAGGACATATTATCCGCGGGGCTCTGGATGGACCGGATCAGCTTTTTTTCAAGGATGTCTATCTGGATGTTTACACCTTGGTCGAGCTAGTGGCTGGTTTGGACTTCGTGGATGAAAACCGTTTGTCTAGTTTTGGCGGTTCACAGGGCGGAGCCTTGGCTTTGGTAGCAGCTGCTTTAAATTCTCGGATTAAGCAGACTGTAGCCATCTATCCCTTCCTTGCTGACTTTAGACGGGTTTTGGAGATTGGCAATACGAGTGAAGCCTATGATGAGCTCTTTCGTTATTTCAAATTCCATGATCCTTTTCATGAGACAGAAGAGCAGTTGTTGCAGACACTTGCTTATATTGACGTGAAAAATCTGGCCCATCGTATTAGCTGTCCAGTGCAGATGATTATTGGCCTGGAGGATGATGTTTGCTATCCTATCACACAATTTGCCATTTATAACCGCTTGGCTGGAGAAAAGGAGTATCATCTCCTGCCTGAGTATGGGCATGAGGCTATGAATGTCCGTGTCAGTGATACTGTCTTTAACTGGCTCTGCGGAACCAAAATAAAAAGACTTTCACTCTTTTCGGACTTTAAATCCGAGAGATAATATTCGTCCCCCCTTTGGGGCTAGGCCTTTGTCTAGCCCTTTTTACTTCCCTGAGGGAGCATAGAAATGAGAATCTTTTTAGAAGTTTGCTTGCTCTTTCATTGGCTTTTCTACAAAACGGAATCCTGAAAGTACTTTCAGGAATTTCTGTTTTTCTGGAAAATTCGGAAACTATAATCTAAATCTCAAACAATATTGAAAGCGCTTTAAAAATTATTTATAATAACATTATGAAATACTCGAGTTAAAAAATGGAGTCTAGGATAAGGACGTAAAAATATTTGTTTGCGCCTTCTTCTCTGCTCCACCTGAGGTCCTAGGTAGTTGTTAGACTATCTGATCAGACCGATGTCTTACGAAAGGAGATTGTATATTCATGTCACAGATTTTAAAAGATGACTTGATAGCTAAGATTAAAGACGGCATCATTGTTTCCTGTCAAGCCTTGCCTCAGGAGCCGCTTTATACGGAAGCTGGAGGAGTGATTCCTCTCTTGGTCAAGGCAGCTGAGCAGGGCGGTGCTGTAGGTATTCGAGCTAATAGCGTTCGCGATATTCGGGAGATTAAGGAAGTAACTTCTCTGCCTATCATCGGAATTATCAAACGCGACTATCCGCCACAAGAGCCTTTTATCACGGCTACCATGCGGGAAGTGGATGAGTTGGCTGCTCTGGATATTGAAGTCATTGCTCTGGACTGTACCAAGCGGGAGCGCCATGATGGCCTGACAATTGCGGATTTCATCAAGCAGGTCAAGGCCAAGTATCCCCATCAGCTATTGATGGCAGATATCAGCACCTATGAGGAAGCCGCTGCTGCTGTAGAAGCTGGTGTAGACTTTGTCGGCACGACCTTATCGGGCTACACTTCCTACAGCCCTAAGGTTGACGGACCAGACATTGAGCTTATCCGCCGCTTGTGCCAAGCAGGCTTTGATGTCATCGCTGAAGGAAAGATTCACTATCCGAGTCAAGCCAAGCAGATACATGATTTGGGTGTAAGAGGCATCGTTGTCGGCGGAGCCATTACTCGCCCTAAAGAAATTACAGAGCGCTTTGTTGCAGGATTAAAATAAGTGAGGTAGATGAATGACAACCTTAACACTAAATAAACTATATAAAAAGTATCCTAATAGTGATTTTTACTCTGTTGAAAATTTTGATTTGGATATTAAGGATAAGGAGTTTATCGTTTTTGTAGGCCCTTCTGGTTGCGGGAAATCAACAACCTTGCGGATGATTGCAGGACTTGAGGATATCACAGAAGGGGAGCTCTATATTGATCAAAATCTTGTCAATGACATTGCTCCTAAAGATCGGGATATAGCCATGGTTTTCCAAAATTATGCCCTTTATCCTCACATGACTGTTTATGACAATATGGCATTCGGACTCAAGCTTCGCAAGTATGACAAGGCTGATATTGACAAAAGAGTCCAGGAAGCGGCGGAAATCCTTGGGCTGAAAGAGCTGCTGGATCGTAAACCGGCCGACTTATCTGGTGGTCAGCGTCAGCGTGTAGCTATGGGGCGGGCGATTGTTCGTGATGCCAAAGTCTTCCTTATGGATGAGCCCTTGTCTAACTTGGATGCTAAACTGCGCGTGTCCATGCGGGCAGAAATCGCAAAAATTCACCGCCGTATCGGAGCGACGACAATCTATGTAACCCACGACCAGACCGAAGCCATGACCTTGGCTGACCGCATCGTTATCATGTCAGCTACTAAGAATGAAGCAGGAACAGGTACTATCGGTCGAATCGAGCAAATCGGTACACCTCAGGAACTTTATAACGAACCAGCTAATAAATTTGTGGCAGGTTTTATCGGCAGTCCAGCCATGAATTTCTTTGAAGTGAACTTAGAGGGCAATCAGCTTACAGATGGACAAGGCTTTGCTGTTGGACTCCCAGACGGTCAGCGTAAAATTCTAGAAGAAAAAGGATATCAAGGAAAGAAAGTGATACTGGGCATTCGACCAGAGGATATCTCAGCTGAGTTGATAGCTGCTGATGCTTTCCCAGATTCTGTTGTTGAAGCAGAGATTATAGTTTCTGAACTTTTAGGAAGCGATTCTATCCTTTATTGTAAAGTAGGAGTTCAGGAATTTTCTGCACGTGTTGCTGCTCATAATTACCATGAAGCAGGACAGAAAATAAACTTGGTATTCAATATTGCAAAAGCACACTTCTTTGAATTAGAGAACGGTTCACGTATTAAATAAAATTTTATAAGGAAATTTTAATTATGATTGTAACGGAAATTAATAATCTATCAACTTATGTAGGAGTAAATCCATATTTTGAAAGATTAATAAATTTTTTAAAAACAGTTGATTTGGGAAGTCTTCCAGAAGGGAAGATAGATATTGAAGGTGATAAATTATTTGGCAATTGTTTTAGTTATGTAGCAGATGGTCAACCAGGAGATTTCTTTGAAACTCATAGGAAATATCTTGATATCCATCTGGTGTTAGAAAATACAGAAGACATGGCAGTTTCTTCTGTTAAAAGCACAACAGTTAGTCAACCTTATAATAAGGAAAAGGATATTGAGTTATATGAAGGAAAAGTGGAGCAGCTTATTCACTTGAAATCTGGAGAATGTTTAATAACATTCCCTGAGGATTTGCATCAGCCCAAAGTTCGTGTAAATGATCTACCCTTAAAAAAAGTAGTATTTAAAGTAGCTATTTCTTAAATAGAAAGAGGTAAACTATGAAAAATCTAAAGAAATTTTTATTCGTTCTTCTAACAGGACTTGTTGCACTGATAATCAGTGGTTGTTCTCCAAGTGGGGAAAATAGTAAAGGAAATGATTCAGGTGAATTATCTGGGGAAATCGTTATGTGGCACTCATTTACACAGGGACCTCGTTTAGAAAGTATCCAGAAATCTGCAGATGAATTTATGAAGAAGCATCCAAAAGTTAAGATTAAAATTGAAACTTTTTCTTGGAATGACTTTTACACCAAATGGACAACAGGCCTTGCTAACGGAAACGTACCTGATGTCAGTACAGCTTTGCCGAACCAAGTAATGGAAATGATTAACTCAGATGCTATTGTTCCATTGAATGATACAATTGACAAAATTGGAAAAGATCGTTTCAATAAAACAGCTCTGAATGAAGCAAAAATTGGGAGTGATTACTATTCTGTTCCTCTTTATTCCCATGCGCAAGTGATGTGGGTACGAACAGATTTATTAAAACAACACAATATTGAAGTACCTAAAACTTGGGATGAACTTTATGAAGCATCTAAGAAATTAACAGCTGATGGAGTTTATGGTATGTCAGTGCCGCTTGGTACGAATGACTTTATGGCTACTCGTTTCCTGAATTTCTATGTTCGTAGTGCAGGAGGAAGCCTGTTAACAAAGGATAAGAAGGTTGATTTAACTAGCGATTTGGCTCAAGAAGGAATCAAATACTGGGTGAAAATGTACAAGGATGTTTCTCCTAAAGATTCACTCAATTATAATGTATTACAACAAGCTACCCTATTCTACCAAGGTAAGACAGCCTTTGACTTTAACTCAGGTTTCCACATTGGAGGGGTTGAAGCGAACAGTCCACAATTATTAGAATCAATTGATGCCTATCCTATTCCGAAGGTCAAAGCATCCGATAAAGATCAAGGGATTGAAACTTCAAATGTTCCAATGGTTGTATGGAAAAATTCTAAACATCCAGAAGTTGCAAAAGCATTTTTAGAATATCTGTATGAACAAGACAACTATGTTGGTTTCTTAGATTCTACTCCAGTTGGTATGTTGCCAACGATTAGCGGTATTTCTGATTTACCAGCTTATAAGGAAAATGAAACACGCCAAAAATTCCAACATGCTGAACAAGTAATCAACGAGGCTGTTCAAAAAGGTACTGCTATTGGTTATGAAAACGGCCCAAGTGTTGAGGCTGGTATGTTGACAAACCAACACATTATTGAACAAATGTTCCAAGATATTATCACAAATGGGAAAGACCCTATGGCTGCAGCAAAAGATGCTGAAAAGCAATTAAACGATTTATTTGAAACGGTTGCAGTTGATGTGAAATAATACCTAGATTATTAGGGCTATGGTGCAGTAGCGCTATAGCCTCTTATTTTAAAGAAAGGGGTAAGAGATGGTCAGAGATCGTAATTTGACGCGTTGGATATTTGTACTGCCAGCGGTGATTATCGTAGGATTACTCTTTGTTTATCCATTTTTTTCAAGCATCTTTTATAGCTTTACCAATAAGAATTTAATTATGCCCAACTATCGTTTTGTTGGTTTGGATAATTATAAAGCAGTATTGTCAGACCCTAACTTTTTTAGTGCATTTTTTAATTCAATAAAATGGACTGTCCTTTCCTTAGCTGGACAAGTTATCATCGGATTTGTTCTGGCTCTTGCTTTGCATAGAGTGCGACGATTTAAAAAACTTTATCGGACGTTGTTAATCGTACCGTGGGCCTTTCCTACAATTGTTATTGCTTTTTCATGGCAATGGATTCTAAATGGTGTCTATGGGTATCTGCCAAATATCATTGTTAAGCTTGGTTTAATGGAGCATGCTCCAGCTTTTCTGACTGATAGCACGTGGGCCTTTATTTGCTTGGTGTTTATCAATATCTGGTTTGGAGCTCCAATGATTATGGTTAATGTTTTATCTGCACTTCAAACAGTTCCTCAGGAGCAGTTTGAGGCAGCTAAAATTGATGGTGCGACAAGTTGGCAAGTGTTCAGACATATTACTTTTCCGCATATTAAGGTCGTTGTAGGATTGCTAGTTGTACTGAGAACGGTTTGGATCTTTAACAATTTTGATATTATCTACCTCATTACTGGTGGTGGTCCGTCTAATGCGACTATGACCTTGCCGATTTTCGCTTACAACTTAGGTTGGGGAACGAAGTTATTAGGACGTGCTTCAGCAGTCACAGTATTGCTCTTTATCTTCCTATTGACAGTTTGCTTCATTTACTTCTCTGTAATTAGTAAATGGGAAAAGGAGGGTAGAAAATAATGAAGAAAAAATCAAATTTCTACTTAGATATCGGAGCTCATTTAGTTTTGATAATTGCAACAATTGTTGCAATCTTCCCGCTTGTATGGATTATTATATCTTCGATTAAAGGAAAAGGGGAGTTGACACAATTCCCAACTCGCTTCTGGCCTCAGACTTTTACGCTAGACTACTTTACACATGTTATTAATGATTTGCATTTTGTTGATAATATCCGAAATAGTTTAGTAATTTCTTTGTCCACAACAGTTATTGCAACGATTATTTCTTCCATGGCTGCTTATGGTATTGTTCGTTTCTTCCCTAAACTAGGAGCAATAATGTCACGGCTTTTGGTAACAACTTATATTTTCCCACCTATTTTGCTAGCAATACCTTATTCTATTGCAATTGCAAAAGCAGGTTTGGGAAATAGCATCATTGGCCTTATCATCATTTATTTGTCATTTAGTGTACCTTATGCGGTATGGCTGCTGGTTGGCTTCTTCCAAACGGTTCCAATTGGGATTGAAGAGGCAGCCCGTATTGATGGAGCAAATAAATTTGTTACTTTTTATAAAGTGGTATTACCAATCGTTGCTCCGGGAATTGTTGCAACAGCGATTTATACCTTTATTAATGCGTGGAATGAATTCTTATATGCATTGATACTGATTAACGATACAAGTAAAATGACCGTTGCAGTAGCACTTCGTTCATTGAATGGGTCAGAGGTGCTAGACTGGGGAGATATGATGGCGGCATCTGTGATTGTTGTATTGCCTTCTATCATCTTCTTCTCAATCATTCAAAATAAGATTGCAAGTGGTCTTTCAGAAGGGTCTGTAAAATAGACATTTCGAAACAACATTAGTCAATATATAAGTTAAAAATAGGATATTGTATTAAACAATAGGAGAATAAAAATGGTTAAATATGGCGTCGTAGGAACAGGATATTTTGGAGCTGAATTGGCTCGTTATATGCAAAAAAATGATGGTGCAGAGATTACAATTGTTTATGATCCAGAAAACGCGGAAGCAGTAGCTGAAGAGTTAGGAGCGAAAGTTGCAGCTTCGATAGATGAATTAGTGGCTAGCGATGAAGTTGACTGTGTTATTGTAGCTTCTCCAAATAATCTTCATAAAGAGCCGGTTATCAAAGCAGCTCAGCATGGAAAAAATGTTTTTTGTGAAAAACCAATTGCTCTTTCCTATGAGGATTGTCGCGAAATGGTAGATGCTTGTAAAGAAAATAATGTGACCTTTATGGCGGGGCATATCATGAACTTCTTTAATGGTGTTCATCATGCCAAAGAATTAATCAATCAAGGTGTGATTGGAGATGTTCTGTATTGTCATACGGCTCGTAATGGATGGGAGGAGCAACAACCATCAGTATCTTGGAAGAAAATCCGCGAAAAATCTGGTGGTCACTTATATCACCATATCCATGAATTAGACTGTGTTCAATTTCTTATGGGTGGGATGCCTGAAACTGTTACAATGACTGGTGGCAATGTAGCTCATGAGGGAGAAAACTTTGGTGATGAAGATGACATGATTTTTGTCAATATGGAATTTTCAAACAAGCGTTTTGCTTTGCTAGAATGGGGTTCTGCTTATCGCTGGGGTGAACACTATGTCTTGATTCAAGGGACAAAAGGTGCGATTCGTCTGGACTTGTTCAACTGTAAAGGAACTCTCAAATTAGATGGTCAAGAAAGTTATTTCCTAATCCATGAGTCGCAGGAAGAAGATGATGATCGTACTCGTATTTATCATAGTACCGAAATGGATGGAGCGATTGCTTACGGAAAACCTGGTAAACGTACTCCATTGTGGTTATCATCTGTTATTGACAAGGAAATGCGTTACCTTCATGAAATCATGCAGGGAGCACCGGTAACAGAAGAATTCAAAAAATTATTGACAGGAGAAGCAGCTCTAGAGGCTATTGCAACAGCAGATGCATGTACTCAGTCTATGTTTGAAGATCGTAAAGTTAAATTATCGGAAATTGTAAAATAAAAGATGTGGGGATGAAACAATGATTTTCGTCCCTCTCATTTCTAAAACATTAGGAGAAAACTATGTCAGATTTAAAAAAATACCAAGGTGTAATTCCTGCTTTCTATGCCTGCTATGACGAGGAAGGTGAAATCAGCCCGGAGCGGACTCGCGCTTTAGTGGAATATTTCATCGCCAAGGGCGTGCAAGGTCTTTATGTCAACGGTTCTTCGGGCGAGTGTATCTATCTGAGTGTAGAAGACCGAAAACGAGTTCTAGAAGAAGTGATGAAAGTTGCTAAGGGGCGTCTGACCATCATTGCCCACGTGGCTTGCAACAATACTAAAGACAGCGTGGAGCTGGCTCGTCATGCGGAAAGTTTGGGTGTGGATGCTATTGCAGCTATTCCGCCGATTTATTTCCGTTTGCCAGAGTATTCGGTTGCCCAATATTGGAATGACATCAGTGCGGCGGCGCCTAATACTGATTTCGTGATTTATAATATCCCTCAGCTGGCTGGTGTAGCCTTGACTCCTAGTCTTTATAAGGAAATGCTCAAGAATGAGCGCGTGATTGGTGTGAAGAACTCTTCAATGCCGGTGCAGGATATTCAGACCTTTGTAGCTCTTGGGGGAGAAGATCATGTAGTCTTTAATGGTCCAGATGAGCAATTCTTAGGTGGCCGTCTTATGGGTGCTGCAGCCGGTATCGGTGGTACATACGGAGCTATGCCAGAACTCTTTCTCAAACTCAATCAACTGATTGCTGACAAGGAATTGGAACGGGCTAAAGAGTTGCAATATGCGATTAATGACATCATCGGAAAATTAACCAGCGCCCACGGCAATATGTACGCTGTTATTAAGGGTGTTTTGGAAATTAACGAAGACTTGACCATCGGATCTGTCCGCTCTCCTCTGACACCAGTGCAGGAAAGTGATCGGCCAATTGTGGAAGAAGCTGCTCAGTTGATTAGACAAACCAAGGAGCAATTTTTATAAGCAACAGGATAAACACTAGAGAGAAGGTGTGCTATGAAACACTATGTTGCTATTGATATTGGCGGTACCAATATCAAGTATGGCTTAATCAACGAGGCGGAAACCTTGGTGGAAGCACATGAAATGCCGACGGAGGCCCACAAAGGTGGCCCGGGAATTATGCAGAAGGTTGAAGGAATTGTTGCAGCCTATTTAGAAAAAGGACCTCTGGCTGGGATTTGTATTTCATCAGCTGGTATGGTGGATCCAGACAAGGGTGAAATTTTCTATGCCGGGCCGCAGATTCCGAATTACGCTGGGACCCAGTTCAAAAAAGTGCTGGAAGAAAAATTCTCCCTGCCTTGTGAGATTGAAAATGATGTCAACTGTGCTGGCTTGGCGGAGGCTATGTCGGGCAGCGGCAAGGGAGCCAAGATTGCCCTTTGTTTGACGATTGGTACAGGTATTGGAGGCTGTCTAGTCGTAGATGGTCAAGTCTTCCATGGTTTTAGTAACTCTGCTTGTGAGGTCGGTTACCTGCATCTACCAGACGGAGCCTTTCAGGATGTGGCATCTACAACTGCTTTAGTCAATTATGTGGCTGAGCTACACGGAGAAGACGCAGAGCATTGGAATGGCCGTCGGATTTTCAAAGAAGCAACCGAGGGCAATAAACTCTGTATCGAGGGCATCGATCGCATGGTTGGCTATCTAGGTCAAGGAATTGCCAATATCTGCTATGTTGTTAATCCAGAAGTTGTTATCCTAGGAGGCGGCATTATGGGACAAGAAGCTATTCTTAGACCGCGTATTCAGGCGGTTTTGCAGGATGCTTTGGTTCCAAGTATTGCTGACAAAACCAAACTGGCCTTTGCTCATCATCAAAATACTGCGGGTATGTTTGGAGCCTACTATCATTTCAAAAATAGACAAGCTTAACCTGAGATTTTTCTCAGGTTCCTTGTCTTTCAAGAGGAAAATCAAATGGCAGAAAGAAGTTTCATTCAGGAAGTTGCTCAGCTTCTAGGTTCTTTGATGGAAGATTTTCAAAAGAAGGCAATTCAATCAAGTGATGAAATCCGCTTTTACGAGTGCTTAGCAGAAGTTTTAAGGAGCTTGGAGAAAGCCAAAGCCCCGGATAACCGCCTCCTCATTGCTCTTGAAAGATTCCATAAAAGTGCTAGTTTTTTAATTGGTCTTAGTAGCCTCAAACTGGATCAGTCTACTTATCAAAAGTGGCGTGCCTACGATGCTTTTCATATGGAGAAAGTTCAGCCCCAATTAGAAATCTACGGGCCAATCCTTTCCTTGTGAAAAAAAGAGGAAAACGTTAGACCAAAAAAGAAAACGAGTCAGAAAATCCTGATTCGTTTTTATCTTTTATGGGTATTGCGACGGTAGTAGCCATTCAATTTCTGATTTTCCCAATAGCTGTTAAAGATTCTTTCTTTCTTTTCACGGTTAATCTCTAGGAAAAAGGCATAGATGAGGTCAATCATGAGAAGCATGGGAAATTGTGCGGAAATTCGCAGGATAAACTCAGGCTTGCTTTGAAGGGCAACAGGAACGACTTCAGTGAAGTCTTCTTGAATCTTTTCAGGTTGTCCGGTCACCAAGATGGTTTTTGCTCCCATATTTTTAGCGTCAATCAAGCTGTCAATGATGGACTGGGTCTGTCCGGATAGAGAAAATCCGATAACGAGGCAGTTCTTGTCCAGAATACTAGTTGTCCAAGCGAAGCCATCTTGGTCAGTTAGAGCTTCACAAACGACCCCCAGTCTCATGAAGCGCAACTTCATATCACGTGCTACTAAGCCCGAGCTCCCTGTTCCAAAGAAATAAACTCGATCTGCCTCTTCTATGATTTGAGCCACTCGCTCCAGCTTTTCCTCATCTATCAGTTCTTTTGTCTGCTGGTGGATTTGGTTGTAGTTGTACAAGACATGACGGGATAAGCTGCTTTGCATATTATCCGCCTCGGTTTGCGCCTTTTGTAGGTCCTGTAAATATTGAAAGCTAAATTCCCGATAACCTTTAAAGCCGCATTTTTTGGCGAAACGGGTCAAGGCTGCTTGAGAAATGTGCAAGGTTTGAGCGACTTGCAAAGAGGATAAATCCTCTTGAATACTATTTGGATCCAAAAAATAGTGACCAATCCTCTGTTCCAAGTCGGTCATCTTGTCAATATGGCTCTCAATGATGGCCAAGATATTCTGCTGACTCATAAAATCACTTTCTTCATGGGATAATGTTTATTAAAAGTTTAAGGGCTGTTCTGGTTGGAAGGAACATTTTGGTGCCGCTGTTACTTTTACGCTATTCTATATTTGTCTTAGAATGTGTTTATATTATAACATAGTTATAGACAAATAAACCGTTTGCAAGACTTAAACTTATCAAGAGTGTACAGCTGAGACTGATTTGTAAGTATTGAAATGAATCAAATCTATATCGGCTTTTCTATCAGTTTGAGATAGCTGTTTAGCAATCTCTGACTGTTTTTCTGAAAATATGTTATAATTTATGCAAGTACGAAGCTGTATTCCAGAAGATGACTGTACCAGATGCGGGACAGTCAGCCAGGAATGCAGATTTTAAAATCCGTTTTCGAAGTTTTTTGAAAACGAGGGGGTGAATAGATGGCCAATGAAACACTTGAAAAAATGCAGGAAATTGAAACTGCTGCAGAAGAAGTTTTGATGGGCTACAGGACGCAGGCTCAGGAGCTACGACAGTGCGTAGATGAAGAACTCAGGCAGCTAGGTCTGACTTATGACGATGAAACGCAGAAGCTGGCAGAGGAATTAACCGCGAGTTCCCAGCAAAAGTTGGTGCACCTGCAGCAAGAACTGGAGCAGACAACCCAGCAAAATGAGGACAAGGTTGCGGCTGCGCTGACGGACAGAAAAGCAGACTTGGCGCGAGTCATTGTAGAGAAGGTGGTAGAAGCCTATGGCCATTAGTCAAATGCGGCAGTTGTCTCTGCTTCTGCCCAAGGAACTGCTGGATCAGCTTCTCTTTTACCTACAGGGTTTAGAGTCGGTTCAGATTCATGACTTACGGCAGGAAGAGGACTGGCAGGCAGCCTTTGAGCAGGCTTTAGTCGGTCGGCCGGATCAGCAGCTATCTCAGCAGGATTTGCTCAGTCGTCAGGAAAAGCTCGAGAGACTGATTGCAGAGCTGGAGCCTTTTATGCCCAAAAAGAAACTGCTGGAATCCTTAAAAGAAGAACCTTTGGAACTGTCTTTTGCTGCTTTAGAGCAGGCAGGGAAGGCACGAGATGAGGAAGCGCTGCTGGAAGGAATCAGCAAGCAGCTTAAGGTCTTGCAAGAAGCCAAAGCTCAGATAGAAGCTGACCGCTTGGAAGTGGCTGCGCTGGAGAAGTGGGAGCCTTTGGAGCTAACACCGCAAGCAGCTGCGACTTTCAGTCATCTGGGAGCTTTGATCGGGACGATTCCCAATACCGACGACGATGCTCTGCGCTTGGCTCTGGGAGCACATCCTGACCTGAAGTTTCAGGAAGTCTTTACTGACGATACCGAGCATGGGGTGCTTATGTTTTACAAGACAGGCTCTTTGGAAGAAGTTCGCAAAATCTTGAAAGAGTATGGCTTTAAGCCTTTTGAGTATGACCACGCGGAACTGCCTGCTGAGCGGATAGCCCTGCTCAAGGCCAACATTCAACAGCAGGAGGCTGTGGCAGATGCTATGACCAAGAGTCTGGCAGCTTCCAAGAATGAACTGGATCAGCTCAAGGTTCAGCTGGACTATCTCTGCAATCTCTCCTCCCGTCAAGAAAGTAAGAACCAGTTAGCCAGTACGCAAAATCTAGCAGCCTTGGAAGGCTGGATCGAAAGCAATCAGGTTCAAGTTCTTGAGGCTTGCTTGACAGAGCAGTTTGGCCAGAGCATTCTCATCCAGACCAGAGAAATCCGAGAGGACGAGGAAGATAAGGTTCCGACCAAGCTTAAAAACAATGCCTTGGTGGAGCCCTTCGAGCTAGTGACGGAGATGTATTCCCTGCCTAAATATGGTGACAAGGATCCTACCCCTGTCGTTTCCCTATTTTATTTTGTATTCTTTGGCATGATGGTTGCCGACATCGGCTACGGCCTTTTGCTCTTTGTGGGCACCAGTCTGGCGCTGCACTTCTTGCATGTCAAGTCTGGGTTGGCTAAGAATCTACGATTCTTCCGCCTGCTAGGCGTGGCAGTCATCATCTGGGGACTGGTTTATGGCTCTTTCTTTGGCTTTGAACTGCCCATTGCTTTGATTAGCACCAGTTCCGACGCCATGACGATTCTGGTTATTTCGGTCGTCTTTGGCTTCATTACAGTGCTGGCGGGCCTCTTCCTCAGCGGTCTGAAAAATATCCGCCTCAAGGATTATGCAGAAGCTTATAATGCAGGCTTTGCTTGGGTGCTGATTTTGCTGGGGCTGCTACTCTTGGCCTTGGGAAATTTCTTCCCATCCTTGGCCTTTGCAGCAACGATTGGTCAGTGGCTGGCTATCATCAATGCTCTGGGCATACTGGCAGTATCCATTGTCAGTGCTAAGAGCTTGGCAGGATTGGGGTCAGGTCTCTTTAATCTTTACAATGTCAGCGGCTATGTAGGAGACCTTGTCAGCTTTACGCGGCTGATGGCTCTAGGGCTTTCGGGGGCCAGCATTGGCTCGGCTTTTAACTTGATTGTCAGCCTCTTTCCACCTGTCGCTCGCTTTAGCATTGGCATTCTGCTCTTTATTGCCCTGCATTTGGTCAATATGTTTCTATCTTTTCTGTCCGGTTATGTGCACGGAGCGCGTTTGATTTTCGTGGAATTCTTTGGAAAATTCTACGACGGCGGTGGCAAGCCTTTCACTCCGCTCAAGCCTAGCGAAAAATACGTCCAGCAAAGCAAGAAATAAAGATTAGGAACTAGGGTAAGAGATGAGAAACTCGTCTTTATAAAAACACCTTCTAAAACATCAAAACAAGCAACAGTCATTCAACTAGCTGTTGGTTTTACGACAATTACAGCATTTTCATAGGAGTAAATCATGGAACATTTAGCATCATATTTTGGAACTTACGGCGGCGCCTTTTTTGCAGGTCTGGGAGTAGCTTTGGCGGTCTTTCTCAGTGGAATGGGTTCAGCGCTGGGTGTTGGAAGCACTGGTCAGGCAGCAGCGGCCCTCTTGAAAGAACAGCCGGAAAAATTCGCTCAAGCTCTAATCTTACAGCTTTTGCCAGGTACCCAAGGTCTCTACGGCTTTGTTATCGGGATTACCGTCTTCTTTAATATCAAGCCGGAATTGGCTCTGCAATCAGGTGTAGCTTATTTCCTAGCAGCTCTGCCAGTTGCGATTGTTGGTTACTTTTCAGCCAAGCATCAAGGACGAGTGGCGACAGCTGGTATTCAGATTTTGGCCAAGCGTCCGGAAGAGGTCATGAAAGGGGTTATCCTAGCGGCCATGGTTGAAACCTACGCTATCTTGGCCTTCGTTGTATCCTTCATCATGGTTCTGAATGTGAAGTAAGGAGGCTTTTATGTCTGACATATCAGATCTCAAAGCTTCTGTCTTGGAGCAGGCTCACGAGAAGGGGCGTTTGCTCTTGGCCGAGGCTACTGAGAAAATAGAACAGGAAGCCAAGGAACGTGAGGCCCAGCTGGTTCGGCAAAAGCTTGGACAGCGGGAGCAGCAGCTGAAAGAAATCAGCCGGCGTAGTCAGCGCGATATTCAGCAGCTGGAAAATCAAAAACGCCAGTCTACTCTGGTCATCAAGCAGCGGGTTCTCAGAGAGCTTTTTGAGGAAGCTTATGCTCAGATGGTGGCTTGGTCACCAGCTGAAGAAGAGCATTTTCTAAAGAGTGCCCTAGCTAAATATCCAGAGGAAGAATTGACACTGACTTTCGGTGCTCTGTCAGCCGAAAAATTCAGCACCAACCAGTTAGAAGACTTGAAAAAAGCCTTTCCAAATGTGTCTTTTTCAGACCAGTCCATAGCCGGTCAGGCAGGTTTTGTGCTGAGCCAAGGACGAGTGGATGATAGTTATCTCTATCGTGACTTGCTGGACTCTGTCTGGCAGGAGGAAAGTTACCGACTGGCTCAGGACATTTTCAAAGACCAGGCAGAATAGGAGGCGGACCATGAGTGAAACAAGCTTCTCTCAAGTCAATACAGCCATTAGCGTGCAGGAGGCTTCCTTTTTGACGCCCCAGCAATATGAACAGTTGCTGCAGACTGACGATGCTGCCAGCCGTTCGGCTCTTCTGCAGGGAACGGTCTATGCCATGGATGCTGATGCCATCAAGGATCTCAATTCCATTGAGCAAGTACTGATGAAGCATTTGTATTCCGTTTATAATTGGGCGCTTGAGATCAGTCCAAGTAAGGAGTTAGTGGAGATTTTCACGCTCCGCTATACCTACCACAATCTCAAAGTTTTTCTCAAGGGTCGGGCGACAGGTCAGTCCTTGGAGCATTTGCTGATGCCGGTGGGGACCTATTCGCTGGAGGTTTTAGAGCACCTAGTTATGGCCTTTTCAGCTGAGTATTGTCCAGATTTCATGCTAGACGAGGTGCTTGCGACCTGGCAGGAATACCAGGATTATCAGGATGTGCGCGTGCTGGAGATTGGCATGGACATGGCTTATTTCCAGCATCTCAAGCGTCTGACACAGGAGTTGGAAGATGAGAGCCTGCTGGAGCTGGTGAATCTGACTATTGATTTTTACAATGCCATCACCGTCAAGCGGGCTGTTGGCTTGGGAAAACCGCGCAGCTTTATGAGGCAGCTCCTGTCTGATGAGGGGAGCCTCTCCGCTGCCAATTGGATTGCCATGGCGGAGCAGGGAGATTTCTTGACTTGGTTTAGTCAAGTCAATCCCTGTGGTTACGATTTGGATCTGCGCTCCTATGAGGAGAAAATGCGGAACCAGACCTTGACGACGGTAGAGTTAGAATATCTAGCGGATCTCTTGCAGGCTAAGTTGCTGGCGGCTGGTCAGTTTGAGACAGATGGCCCGCTTCCTCTGGCCCGCTATCTGCTGGGTAAGGAGCTGGAAGTCAAGAATCTACGGCTGATTTTAACAGGTATGGACAATCAGCTGCCCGTAGAGCTTATCAGAGAAAGGATGCGACCGATTTATGGACAAGACTAGCTACAAGATTGCGGTCGTGGGGAATCGCGATACCATTCTCCCTTTTAAGCTGATTGGTTTTCAGACCTTTCCAGTGAAGGAAGCTCAGGAGACGATCAATACCCTGCGTCAGCTCGCCCGCGAAGATTTCGGCATTATCTATCTGACGGAGGATATGGCAGCGGATATTCCAGAAACCCTGGCCTACTATGACCAGCTGGAGATCCCTGCTCTTGTGCTCATTCCTACCCATAAGGGGAGCACGGGACTGGCTCTTTCGCGGATCCATGAAAATGTCGAAAAGGCTGTCGGACAGGACATATTGTGAGGTTTTTATGCGAATGAATGAACTAGGTCAACCCATTGGGGATGCTCTGCCGGATTTTCAGCCAGGGGACTTGCCTAACCTGGAGCGAATCGAAGGCCAGTATGTTATTATCGAGCGTTTGTCCAAGGACAAGCATGGGGCGGATTTGTATGAAGTGTATGGCCCAGATTCTCCTGCGGATATGTGGACCTATCTTTTTCAAACTCCTGCCCAAAGTCAGGAAGAATGGTCCAAGTTGCTAGAACAGATGCTGGCAGTACAGGATCGTTTTCACTATGCCATTGTAGACAAGGAGAGCGGTAAGGCTCTAGGAACTTTTGCCTTGATGAGGATTGACCGAAATAACCGCGTCATTGAAGTGGGCTCTGTGACCTATTCGCCCAAGCTGAAGCGCACCAGACTGGCTACGGAAGCCCAGTACTTGCTGGCACGCTATGTCTTTGAAGAGCTGGAGTATCGCCGCTATGAATGGAAGTGCGATGCCCTCAATCAGCCTTCAAGACGGGCAGCTAAGCGGCTTGGTTTCACCTACGAAGGCAGGTTTCGTCAGGCGGTAGTCTATAAGGGGCGCAACCGAGATACTGACTGGCTGTCTATGATTGACAAGGATTGGCCGGCCGTCAAGAGCCGTCTAGAAAAATGGCTAAGCCCAGACAATTTCGACAAAAAGGGCCAGCAAATAAAAGCCTTATCTGATTTTTAAAATAAAAAGTAACAATCCTTGCCCTAGAGTTAGCTAAGAAAGATTTCAAACTCGCGGCAAGAATCAAAAAATACTCTTTGGAAATGAAATCCAAACTCTTGCTTAGTTTGCTCTTTGATTTTCATGGAGAAGCAAGAAAAATCTCCCAAGAATGGAGGAAGATTGTGAGTCAAGGAAAGATTATCAAAGTTTCTGGTCCTCTGGTGCTGGCATCAGGGATGCAGGAAGCGAATATTCAGGATATCTGCCGGGTTGGCGATTTGGGGCTGATCGGTGAAATTATTGAAATGCGGCGGGACCAAGCCTCTATTCAGGTTTATGAAGAAACTTCTGGCTTGGGGCCGGGAGAGCCGGTCATTACGACGGGAAGTCCTCTGTCCGTTGAGCTGGGTCCAGGTCTGATTTCTCAGATGTTTGACGGGATTCAGCGGCCTTTGGAGCGCTTCCAGACCATCACGGAGAGCGACTTCCTCGTCCGCGGTGTCCAACTGCCAAATCTAGACCGAGAGGCTAAGTGGGATTTTGTTCCAAGTCTGTCTGTCGGAGATGCGGTTGAGGCAGGCGATATTCTGGGAACGGTGCAGGAGACCAATCTGGTGGAGCACCGCATCATGGTGCCGGTAGGCGTCAGTGGACGTTTGACCAATATCTCGGCTGGCAGTTTCACTGTTGAAGAAACTGTTTACGAGATTGAGCAAGCGGATGGGTCTGTCTTTAAAGGGACTCTGATGCAAAAATGGCCGGTCCGTCGTGGGCGTCCTTTTGCTCAGAAGCTGATTCCGGTTGAGCCTTTGGTGACAGGTCAGCGGGTCATTGATACCTTCTTCCCAGTGACCAAGGGCGGAGCAGCAGCCGTACCAGGACCTTTCGGGGCTGGTAAGACTGTCGTTCAGCACCAGGTGGCCAAGTTTGCCAATGTTGACATCGTTATCTATGTCGGCTGCGGCGAGCGTGGCAATGAGATGACCGACGTACTCAATGAATTTCCAGAACTGATTGACCCATCAACTGGCCAGTCCATCATGCAGCGGACGGTGCTGATTGCCAACACCTCCAATATGCCGGTGGCGGCTCGGGAAGCGTCGATTTACACAGGGATTACGATCGCAGAATACTTCCGTGACATGGGTTATTCCGTGGCCATCATGGCGGACTCCACCTCTCGCTGGGCAGAAGCCCTGCGGGAAATGTCCGGCCGTCTGGAAGAAATGCCAGGTGACGAAGGCTATCCAGCCTATCTTGGCAGCCGGATTGCTGAGTATTACGAGCGGGCTGGCCGAGTCAAAACACTCGGTTCGACTGCACGCGAAGGCTCTATAACCGCTATCGGAGCCGTATCACCTCCAGGTGGAGATATTTCTGAGCCGGTGACGCAAAATACCCTGCGGATTGTCAAGGTATTCTGGGGCTTGGATGCCCAGCTGGCTCAACGCCGGCATTTCCCAGCTATCAACTGGCTGAGCTCTTACTCACTCTACTTAGACGAAGTGGGAGCATATATCGACCAGCATGAGAAGATTGCTTGGGCGGAAAAGGTCACCAAGGCCATGAATATCCTGCAAAAGGAAAGCGAACTGCAGGAAATCGTGCGTTTGGTTGGCTTGGATTCCTTGTCTGAGAAGGACCGGCTGACCATGAATGCAGCCAAGATGATCCGCGAGGACTACCTGCAGCAGAATGCCTTTGATGATGTTGACACCTATACTTCTTTCAAAAAGCAGGTGGCTTTATTGAGCAATATCCTGACCTTCGATGCGGAGGCCAATCGTGCCTTGGAGCTGGGGGCTTATTTCCGGGAAATCATGGAAGGAACAGTGGAGCTGCGTGACCGAATTGCCCGCAGTAAGTTTATCCATGAAGATCAGTTGGAAAAAATTCAGGCTCTCAGTCAGACTATCGAGGAAACCCTGCATCAGATTCTTGCCCAAGGAGGACTAGACAATGAGCGTCATTAAAGAATACCGCACCGTCAGTGAAGTTGTCGGCCCTCTGATGATTGTCGACCAAGTCGCTGGCGTGCATTTCAATGAATTGGTAGAAATCCAGCTGCATGACGGCAGCAAGCGTCAGGGCCAGGTTCTGGAAGTCCAAGAAGACAAGGCTATGGTCCAGCTTTTTGAGGGATCAAGCGGTATCAATCTGGAAAAAGCCAAGGTCCGCTTTACCGGTCGACCGCTAGAGCTGCCAGTGTCAGAAGACATGGTGGGACGGATTTTCAATGGAATGGGCAAGCCAATTGATGGCGGCCCAGCTATTTTGCCAGAAAAATATCTGGATATTGACGGTCAAGCCATCAATCCAGTAGCTCGCGATTATCCGGATGAGTTTATTCAGACTGGAATTTCGGCCATCGACCACCTCAATACCTTGGTTCGGGGACAAAAATTGCCAGTATTTTCTGGCTCTGGTCTGCCCCACAAGGAATTAGCTGCTCAAATCGCCCGTCAGGCAACTGTGCTCAACTCTGATGAAAACTTCGCCGTGGTCTTTGCGGCCATGGGTATTACCTTTGAAGAAGCCGAGTTCTTCATGAATGACCTCCGGGAGACGGGAGCCATTGACCGCTCGGTGCTCTTTATCAATCTGGCTAATGATCCGGCTATCGAGCGGATTGCAACGCCGCGGATTGCCCTGACAGCAGCCGAGTACCTAGCTTATGAAAAGGACATGCACGTTCTGGTCATCATGACTGACATGACCAACTACTGTGAAGCCCTGCGGGAAGTTTCCGCAGCTCGTCGTGAGGTGCCGGGCCGTCGTGGGTATCCGGGTTACCTCTATACTAACCTATCCACCCTTTATGAGCGGGCTGGACGTCTGGTCGGCAAGAAAGGCTCGGTGACGCAGATTCCGATCCTGTCCATGCCAGAGGATGACATTACCCATCCGATTCCAGACTTGACGGGTTATATTACGGAAGGTCAGATTATCCTTTCACGCGACCTTTACAACAGTGGCTATCGTCCGCCCATCAATGTCCTGCCTTCTCTGTCTCGTCTCAAGGACAAGGGGTCAGGTGAGGGCAAGACCAGAGGAGACCATGCCGCAACTATGAACCAGCTATTTGCAGCCTATGCGCAAGGCAAGCAGGCCAAGGAGCTGGCTGTCGTTCTGGGGGAATCCGCCCTGTCCGAAACGGACAAGCTCTATGTACGCTTTACCGACCGCTTTGAGCAGGAGTACATTAATCAAGGTTTCCAGACCAACCGAACCATCGAGGAAAGCTTGGATCTGGGCTGGGAACTCCTGTCCATCTTACCTAGAACGGAGCTTAAGCGGATCAAGGACGATATGATTGACCAATACCTGCCGCAGACCAAGGAGGAAGAAAGATGACGCGACTCAATGTCAAGCCGACTCGGATGGAGCTGAATAACTTAAAAGCCCGTCTCAAAACGGCTGTCCGTGGGCATAAATTGCTCAAGGACAAGCGGGATGAGCTGATGCGGCGCTTCATTGAGTCTGTCCGTGAGAATAATCAGCTCCGCCAAAAGGTCGAATCCGCTCTGGTCGGTCATCTGCAGGATTTTGTCATGGCCAAGGCGCTGGAGAGTGACCTCATGGTCGAGGAGATTTTTGCTGTGCCCACGCGGGAGGTCAATCTGCATGTGGAGACTGAGAATATCATGAGTGTGCGCGTGCCCAAGATGTACACCCATATTGACAATCCGCATACTGATGACGAGGGAGACGTGGTTTATAGCTATGTGGCGTCTAACAGCCAGATGGATGAAACCATTGAAAGCATGAGCGATCTGCTTCCTGACCTGCTGCGACTGGCTGAGATTGAAAAAAACTGCCAGCTCATGGCGGATGAAATCGAGAAAACCCGCCGTCGAGTCAACGGACTAGAGTATGCTACCATCCCTGACCTCAAAGAAACCATCTACTACATCGAAATGAAGCTGGAAGAAGCTGAACGGGCCAGCCTCGTCCGAATGATGAAGGTGAAATAAGATACCAAGACCGTTAAGAGCTCACAGCAAAAATAGGAAAATAGACGAAGAAGCGATAGCTTCTAGGAGATTTTATCTTTTTTGCCCAGAGCTTAGGTCGGGTTTAGTTCACCAGAGTAGAAAAAATTCAAATAAGCCCAAAAGAAACAGAACCTCTCTAAATGGGGTTCTTTTGCTTGCTACAATTTTTTATATGTTACAAACAAATCTCCATATTACAGAGGTCAGACAGTTTTGTTAAATAGGTCGAAAAAGGCTTTTTTCTTAGAAGATTTATGGTAAGATGGTTTTCGTATCATGAATGATTAGGAAGGTGCATTTTGCATATGAAAATGAATAAGAAATTACTTTTGGCTTCAACTGTTGCTTTGTCAGCATTGCCTTTGTTGACAACGCGAGCTGAGGAGCAGCCACAAAATTGGACTGCCAGAACAGTTGAGCAAATCAAAGCAGATATTACAAGTAATGAAAACCAACAAACGTACACTGTTCAATATGGTGACACTTTGGGAAATATCGCTCAAGCGATGAACATTGATCTTGTTGACTTGGCTAAAATCAACCAAATTGCCAATGCTGACTTGATTTTCCCAGGTACTGTTTTGACTATTACGACAAATGGCCACAATGAAATTGCCTCTGTAGAAATCCAAAGCTACCAAGCAGGAAATAATGCAGGATTGGTAACAGAAGATTATACGGCTAGCGAGATTTTTGGTACTGAAGAAGCCGCACCAGCGGCACCGACTCAAGCAGCAGAAACTCCAGCTCCGGCTGTTGAGGAAGCTGTTGCGGCTCCAGCAGATCAAGCACCAGCGCCTGCTGAAGCAGCTCCTGCACCAGTAGCAGAAGTTGCAAGTGAAGCAGCCCCAGCTGCGGAAGCAAATGCAGCCGCTCCTGTAGAAGCAGCACCGCAGCCAGTAGTTGCTGCAAGTCCAGCAGCTCCAGCAGAGGCGGCTCCAGAAGCTACTAAATTAGGCCAAGACCAAGTCAGTCAAGCAACTGCCGCTGTTGAGCCAACAACTTACAATGCTCCAGCTGTAACAGATGCTGCTAGCGTGACAACTAACAATCCTGCTAATGAAGGTCTTCAGCCACAAACTGCAGCTTTGAAAGAAGAAATAGCAGCTAAATATGGCATTACAGAATTTAGTCTTTACCGCCCAGGTGATAGTGGTGACCATGGTAAGGGCTTGGCAGCTGACTTTATCGTTGGTGACAATACTGAATTAGGAAACCAGGTCGCAGCCGATGTTACTTCTAACATGACTGAAAGAGGCATCTCTTACGTTATCTGGCAGCAACAGTTCTATGCACCATTTGAAAGTATTTATGGACCAGCTAATACTTGGAACCAAATGCCAGACCGTGGTAGTGTAACTGAAAACCATTACGACCACGTTCACGTATCTATGAATGAATAAGATGAAAACAAGCCCAGAAATGGGCTTTTTCTTATATTCTCTGTGAAAAAGCGAGAATTTTCTGATAAATTTTGGTATAATAAAGCGAACTACAGATAAAGGATGAGAGAGAATGACCTTAGTTTATCAATCAACACGCGACGAAAAGAATAGAGTAACAGCTAGCCAGGCGATTCTGCAAGGTTTGGCGACAGACGGCGGTCTCTTTACGCCCATTACCTGTCCGCAGGTCGATTTGGACTTTGCCAAGCTCAAAGACGCTTCTTATCAGGAAGTAGCCAAGCTGGTTTTGTCTGCATTTTTGGACGATTTTTCTGAAGCAGAGCTGGACTACTGTATCAACCATGCCTATGACAGCAAGTTTGATGATGCGGCGATTGCTCCCTTGGTCAAGCTGGATGGTCAGTACAATCTAGAGCTTTTCCACGGAGCGACCATTGCCTTCAAGGATATGGCTTTGTCTATCCTGCCTCATCTGATGACAACCGCAGCCAAAAAGCACGGCTTGGAAAACAAAATTGTCATTTTGACAGCAACTTCTGGCGATACAGGCAAGGCGGCTATGGCAGGCTTTGCGGACGTTCCTGGGACTGAGATTATCGTCTTTTATCCGAAAGATGGTGTCAGCAAGGTCCAAGAGCTGCAAATGACGACACAGACAGGTGCCAATACGCATGTGGTGGCCATTGACGGCAACTTTGACGATGCCCAGACCAATGTCAAGCACATGTTTAACGACACAGCCCTACGAGCTCGTCTCTTGGAGCACAAACTGCAGTTTTCATCAGCTAATTCCATGAATATCGGCCGTTTGGTGCCGCAGATTGTTTACTATGTCTATGCTTATGCTCAGCTAGTGAAGACAGGAGAAATCACAGCAGGAGACAAGGTCAACTTTACCGTTCCGACAGGGAACTTTGGTAATATCTTGGCGGCCTACTATGCCAAGCAAATCGGTCTGCCGGTTGGCAAGCTGATTTGCGCATCAAATGAGAACAATGTCCTGACGGACTTCTTCAAGACTCAGGTTTATGACAAGAAGCGGAGCTTCAAGGTGACGTCTAGTCCGTCCATGGATATTCTGGTTTCCTCTAACTTGGAGCGCTTGATTTTCCATCTGTCTGGTAACAGCGCTGAGAAAACAGCGGCCTTGATGGCGGCCCTGAATGAGCATGGACAGTATGAACTGACGGACTTTGACGCTGGGATTTTAGAGCTCTTTGCGGCTGATTATGCGACAGAAGAAGAAACAGCAACTGAAATCAAGCGGGTCTATCAAGCATCTGACTACATCGAAGACCCTCATACTGCCGTTGCGTCTGCTGTCTATCAAAAATATCTGGCAGAGACAGGTGATCAGCGCAAGACTGTTATCGCGTCTACCGCTAGTCCCTATAAATTCCCAGTTGTGGCCGTTGAAGCTGTGACTGGCCAAACAGGACTTGGTGACTTTGAAGCTTTGGACCAACTGCACGAACTTTCTGGCGTAGCCCTTCCACCAGCTGTGGATGGCTTAGAAACAGCCCCAGTGCGCCACAAAACGACAGTCGCTGCAGACCAAATGCAGGTAGCAGTCGAGGATTATTTGGGATTATAAAAAACGAAAACATCAGCTTATTCATTGGCTGATGTTTTATAATCTATTTTAACACAATCAACTGCTTGCCAGCTAGGCTGTAACTGTCAGCTAGTGGTGCGATTGGTTTTTGGGCATCAATGGCTGGATACTTGAGATGTAATCTTTGCTTGTTTTTGTTTTCATAGACAGCCTCTTGGTTGCCAAAGTTGATGACGATTGTCATACTTTCTTTGCTGTCTTGAATCTTGTACTCCAATAAACTGTCTGTCAGCCAATTGACCTGACAGGCTTGCTTGATGGCGACGCTAGTCTTTAGATGCAGCAGCGGATGTGCTCTGCGAAAAGCAATCAGCTGTTTAACAAAAGCAATATCCTCTGTGTAATGCAGGGAGCGCAGCCAGTCTAGTTTATTGATTTCGTCAGGCATATTGTAGGTGTTGTCAATCAGATTTTTAGTCCGGAAAAATTCCTGACTGCTGTGGATAAAGGGAACACCTTGAGCCAGCAGGACGAGTTGGAGAGCCAACCGCGAATTGGCCAGCCGATCCCGCAAGGTGATAGCAGGGTTGACGATATCAAAGTAATCAAAAACCGTTGCATTATCATGGCACTCGACATAATTAATAGCCTGCTGGGGCGCGGTGAAGTGGGCCTCGCCTTTTAGACCAATATTGGCTGTCAGGACATTCTCAATCTGACTGGCAGGCGTCTTGCTCTCGATTTGCCGGCCTTGAGCGATGGTCTGCTTGAGACTGTCACGAAAATGGTCGCTGAAGAACCCATAATCTGGCAGTTGGGTAGCATTGTACTGATGGGCCAAACGCTCACTTGCCAGTCCAGTATCCATTTGCCAGCCTTCACCGTAGAGATAGATGTTAGGATAGAGTGCCTTGAGCTCGTCAGCTATTTGCTGCATGGTTTGGATATCTAAAATCCCCATCAGGTCAAAGCGGAAACCGTCAAAGCCATAGAGCCTGACCCATTGCTTGACCGACTGCTTGATATAGCGGCGAACCATGGCCTTCTCACTGGCTACATCATTGCCGCAGAAGGTCCCGTTGGTCCGGTAGCCCATATCATTGAGCCGGAAAAAATAGCCGGGAACGATTTTTTCAAAAGCATAGCTGTTGGCATCATAGACATGATTGTAGACCACGTCCATGATGACGCTGATATCAGCATTGTGGTAGGCAGAAATGGCTGACTGCAGCTCTAAGATGCGTGCATAAGGGTCTCGCGGATCGCTGGCAAAACTGCCGTCTGGGACATTGTACTGGACAGGATCGTAGCCCCAGTTGTAGACGAGCTCTGAATGCTTTTCATCAACGCTGCCAAAGTCATAGACAGGCATAAGTTGCACGTGGCTGATGCCTAGCTCTTTCAGATAGTCCAAACCGAACTTCTGGCCGTGGACGACTGGTGATTCGCTCAGCGAGGCAAACTTCCCAGGATAGGAGAAGCCAGCTTCTTTCTGCATAGAGAAATCGCGGACGCTCATTTCATAAATGACGGCTTCTGTCGGATCCAGCTGTGTTTTCGCTCGTTTGATAGGCTTTTTAATCTTTTCTAAATCAATGATATAGCTGTTGCCCGAATTAACATCTGAGGATAGGGCGTAGGGATCATGGACTTCTACCCACTTGCCATTGATCTTATGGAGATAAGAATAGGAGGCTCCCTCTAAATCTCCTTCAATGCGGGTATGCCAGACTCCCTTATCCAGACGCTTGAGATGGTGAACCTGGTCTTTCAGATGCAGGAGGACTTTTTCAGAAATAGGTGCCCAGAATCTGAAGTCGGTGGCTTGGGGACTGTATCGAGCTCCCAAATCGTCGCCTGCATAGTCAAAAATCTCATCGAAAATAGGCTTTTTCACGATATGGCGGTACTGCAGGTCGGTATGATTGCGGTCTTGGTCATAGACCTTGTAGGACTGCGTCAGGTCAATGGGCTCATTAGCCGACACGGTGTAGATAATTCGCTCTTCCTGATTGTTGATGTTTTTGATGGTTAAGGGGCTAGAGCTGTGCTTGTCTTCCAGTGTAAAGTGGATGGAGTAGGCTTCAAAGCTCTTTTCCAGTTCGATGGTGATGATGTTTTCGTCATCTAAATAGGCTTGAAAAATACGAAAGGCCATGTTTTTCCTCTTTCTTTGTCAGTTTCTCTTCGGGTAATTATTTTGAGTTTAGGCTCTTCCTTGGGTTGGGACAATGCCGTTCTGTGAATCGTTGATAAATGAGCAAAAGCACTCGGATTAGCGAGTGCTGATGCTATGCGGAATCAGCTGGCGATAGCAGATTTGCTTGTCTTCTTTATTGTCCTTGATGATTTGGAAGAGGGTCCGGAAAGACTCTTTCCCAAGCTCGAGGGCATTGATATCGATATAAGCATCTACATCAATGCGCGGTTTGAGAGAGTCAAAGGTGATAATGGGAATCTGGTAGTCCTGATCTTTGAGATAGTGCAGGGCTCCTTCTGCTACCAAGGTATCAGAGGTTACGATAGCTTCAATCTCATCCAGCGGCAGCTCCTCCATAATCTTGTAACTGTTGTCTTCCAGAAGGAAACCGAAGGCAAATTTGATAATGCGTTCATCCAAAGGTCGGTCTGCTTCATTCAGAGCTTGTTTGTAGCCTGTGTAACGATCCTGAGAAACGACCAGCTCCTTATTCCCGGCTAGAAAGGCAATTTTCTGATAGCCCTTGTCAAGGAAATATCTGGTCGCGTCATAGCCAGCCTTGATATTGTCATTGTCCACCAGAGAGATGAAAGGTGAGACAGCTTTCCCTAGGATTAGGAAGGGGAAGTTGTTTCTAACTGCAAAGTCGACCAAAGGATCGTCCTGCTTAGAATAAAGGAAGACTAGTCCGTCTACTCGCTTGCCTAAAATCATCTGCTTCAGATTTTCCAAGCGGTGCTCTTCATCTTGCCCAGTGCTGATCTGGATGGCATAGTCATAGTCAGAAGCGATTTGAGAAATCCCCCGCAATACAGTTGGGAAGAAAGGGTTTTGATAGAAGACATCTGAGTCGTCCGGTAGGACCAAGCCGATGACCTGGCTGGATTGACTGACCAGACTTCTGGCATTGAGATTGGGATGATAGTCCAGTTCCTTCATAGCAGCACGGACCCGTTTTTTGGTTTCTTCACTAATGGTTGATTTGTTTTGCACGACACGGGTCACAGTAGAGGGCGACACGCCTGCTAGTTTTGCGACTTCTTTGATAGTAACTCGCATAAAAACCTCCTAAAGGCCTGCATTTGCTGGAAATCCTTACGATAACATGAACTATTTGAAAACTAGTAGAGCCACTCGCTTTCTATAAGGAATGCAAACCTGTGCCGAAAATAGCTGGCAGCGACAGTGATTTTGCCTAACTATTGTGGTCAAAAAAGCAAGTATGAGGCGGATTCTCCACAAACGCAAACGTTTTCTGTTTGTAAGAACATTTTAACACAAAAAGAGAACGCTTGCAAGAAGAGAAAAACGGTAAACAATTGGGGCAGTAGGAGAGTCCTAAAAGAGCATTATATCCATTAATCAATAAATTGAAAAAAATCTCAAAAACCCCTTGCACTAAAAAAAAAAATAGGTTATAATCAAGTCGACGCAAACGTTTGCATTAAGTAAAAATGAAAAGGCGTAGAGGAAAAATAACGAGGTGACAAAATGAAAAAACGTCAAAGCGGTGTGCTCATGCACATTTCATCCCTTCCGGGCAAGTACGGTATCGGATCTTTTGGCCAAAGTGCTTATGATTTTGTAGACTTCTTGGTTCGCACCAAGCAGCGCTATTGGCAGATTTTGCCACTGGGAACGACCAGTTATGGTGATTCTCCTTATCAGTCTTTCTCTGCTTTCGCGGGGAATACCTACTTTATCGATTTTGATATTCTGATAGAAGAAGGACTGCTGAACGAGGCAGATGTCAAGGGAGCTGATTTTGGAGATGATCCTAGAAAAGTGGATTATGCAAAGATTTTTGACGCTCGCCGTCCAATCATGGAAAAAGCAGTAGCTCGCTTCTTGAAAGCAGACGATCTGTCTGACTATGAGAGCTTTGTAGAGCAAAATGCAGCTTGGTTGGAAGTTTTCGCTGAGTACATGGCTATCAAGGAACATTTTGATAATCTAGCTTGGACAGAGTGGCCGGATGAAGCTATTCGTCGCCGTGAGGCTGCTAGTCTCGCTTCATACCGTGAGAATCTGGCTGACAAGCTGGCCTACCATCGTGTAACCCAGTATCTCTTCTTTAAGCAGTGGTTAAGATTAAAAGCCTATGCTAATGAACATCACATCGAGATTGTCGGAGATATGCCAATCTATGTGGCAGCTGATAGTGCTGATGTGTGGGCACAGCCGCACTTCTTTAAGACAGATGCTGTTGGTAAGCCGACTTGTGTGGCAGGCTGTCCGCCAGATGAATTTTCAGAAACTGGTCAGCTTTGGGGCAATCCTATCTATGACTGGGAAGCTATGGATAAGGATGGTTATGCTTGGTGGATTGAACGCCTGCGTGAAAGCTTCAAGATTTACGACATTGTTCGTATCGACCACTTCCGCGGCTTTGAGTCTTACTGGGAAGTACCTGCTGGCTCAGAAACATCTGCTTCTGGTAAGTGGGTCAAAGGTCCAGACTACAAGCTCTTTGCAGCGGTTAAGGAAGCCTTGGGTGATTTGAATATCATCGCAGAAGATCTGGGCTTTATGACGGACGAAGTGATCGAGCTGCGCGAGCGCACTGGTTTCCCAGGAATGAAGATCTTGCAATTCGCCTTCAATCCTGATGATGAAAGCATCGACAGCCCGCATCTGGCGCCAAACAACTCAGTCATGTATACAGGAACCCATGATAACAATACTGTTTTGGGCTGGTACAAGGATGAGATTGACGACGCTACTCGCCAGTACATGGCACAGTACACCAACCGTAAGGAGTACGAAACAGTACCTCATGCAATGCTGCGTACAATCTTTGCTTCAGTCAGCTTTATGGCCATTGCGACCATGCAAGACTTGCTGGAATTAGACAGTGCAGCACGGATGAACTATCCATCCACAATTGGTGGCAACTGGACTTGGCGGATGACAGCTGAAGAGCTGAATCCAATCGTCGAAGGTGAGCTTTACAGCTTGACCAAGACTTACCGTCGTATGAATACCGATTTAATTAACAAATAAAGAACAGCTAACTAGACTTGAAAGGAGTAATCATGTCAAACTTACAAACTTATATCAAAAATACTTATTCAAAAAATCTTGCTGATTGCAGCAACGAAGAACTCTATCTGGCTCTTTTAAACTACACTAAATTAGCCAGCGCTCAAAAGCCGGTCAACACTGGTAAGAAAAAACTCTACTACATCTCAGCTGAATTCCTGATTGGTAAACTCTTGTCTAACAACTTGATCAACCTTGGACTTTACGATGATGTGAAGCAAGAATTGGCAGATGCTGGTAAAGACTTGATCGAGGTAGAAGAAGTTGAGTTGGAGCCGTCTCTGGGTAACGGAGGTTTGGGACGTTTGGCTGCCTGCTTCTTAGACTCTATTGCGACCTTGGGTCTTAATGGTGATGGTGTAGGACTGAACTACCACTTTGGTCTCTTCCAACAGGTTTTGAAAAACAACGAACAGACAACAATTCCTAACTTCTGGCTGACTGAGCAAAACTGGTTGGTTCGCTCTAGCCGCAGCTACCAAGTGCCATTTGCTCACTTCACTTTGACATCTACTCTTTATGATATTGATGTGCCAGGCTACAAGACAGAAACTAAGAACCGTCTTCGTCTCTTTGATTTGGACTCAGTGGATGCGGATATCATCACAGACGGTATTGACTTTGATAAGACAGATATTGCCCGCAACTTGACCCTCTTCCTCTATCCAGATGATAGTGACAAGCAAGGGGAATTGCTCCGTATCTTCCAACAGTACTTCATGGTTTCAAATGGTGCTCAGCTGATTATTGACGAAGCGATTGAAAAAGGCAGCAACCTGCACGACTTGGCAGACTATGCTGTCATCCAAATCAATGATACCCACCCATCTCTGGTTATCCCAGAAATGATTCGTCTCTTGACTGAACGTGGTTTGGATCTGGATGAAGCAATTGCCATCGTACAGAAGATGACTGCTTATACGAACCACACGATTCTGGCAGAAGCTCTTGAAAAATGGCCTCTGGAATTCTTGAAAGAAGTAGTGCCGCATCTGGTACCAATCATCAAAGAGCTTGACAAGCGCGTGAAAGCTAAATACGCAGATCCAGCAGTGCAAATCATTGATGAAGACGATCGTGTGCACATGGCTCACATGGATATCCACTACGGATACAGTGTCAATGGTGTTGCTGCTCTGCATACAGAAATCCTGAAAAACTCTGAGCTTAAAGCCTTCTACGATATCTACCCTGAAAAATTCAATAACAAGACCAACGGTATTACTTTCCGCCGCTGGCTCATGCATGCCAACCCACGTCTGTCTCATTATCTAGATGAGTTGCTGGGCCGCGACTGGCACCATGATGCAACTAAGCTCGAAGGCTTGTTGGAATTCACTGGCGCTGCAAATGTTAAAGAAAAATTGGAAGGTATCAAGGCTCACAACAAACGTAAATTGGCTCGTCACTTGAAGGAAGCCCAAGGTGTGGAAATCAATCCAGAATCTATCTTTGATATCCAAATCAAGCGTCTGCATGAGTACAAGCGCCAACAAATGAACGCTCTGTACGTTATCCACAAGTATCTGGATATCAAGGCTGGTAACATCCCTGCTCGTCCAATTACTGTCTTCTTCGGTGGTAAGGCTGCTCCTGCTTACACAATTGCACAGGACATCATCCACCTCATCCTTTGCTTGTCAGAAGTGATTGCTAATGACCCTCAAGTGGCTCCACACCTGCAAGTAGTTATGGTAGAAAACTACAATGTTACAGCGTCTAGCTTCTTGATTGCAGCTGGTAACATTTCTGAGCAGATTTCCCTGGCTTCTAAGGAAGCATCTGGTACTGGTAACATGAAGTTCATGCTTAACGGTGCTTTGACTCTTGGTACTATGGACGGAGCGAACGTTGAGATTGCAGAGTTGGTCGGCGAAGACAACATCTACATCTTCGGTGAAGATTCTGAGACTGTTATTGACCTCTACGCAAAATCTGCTTACAAGTCTAGTGAGTACTATGCGCGCGAAGCTATCAAGCCATTGGTTGACTTTATCGTCAGCGATGAAGTCTTGGCAGTCGGTAAAGCTGAACGCTTGGAACGTCTTTACAATGAACTGATCAGCAAGGACTGGTTCATGACCCTGCTGGATCTAGAAGACTATATCCAAGTGAAAGAGCGCATGTTGGCGGACTACGAAGATCGCGATGCTTGGATGGACAAAGTCATCGTCAATATCGCTAAAGCTGGCTTCTTCTCATCTGACCGTACTATCGCTCAATACGAAGAAGAAGTATGGCACTTGAACAGCTAATATCTTTAAATCAAAAAAGCCGAGACAGCAGTGTTTCGGCTTTGATTTTTTAATCGAAGATATGAATAAGGATTTTGCTATTGTGTAGGCTTCTGAAAAGGTGTAAGTCAATCGGTCTTGTCAGCTTTTTCTTTTCGGTGTATAATAAGTGAAAATATTTCTTTACAGGAGGCGTTCATGAAAAAGAAACCAATTTATCTTTATGTTTTGCTGGTCTTGTCAGCAATCGGAACTTTACTAGGAGTATGGAGCCGTTTTTTCTCTAAATTTTCTGAGGTAGATTATACACAAATCGGTTTCTCAAAAGAATTGAGTGATCAGACAAATCAGTTTAATAAACTTTATTTTGAATTTCTTCGTAATGGAATGAATATGATGATTTTTTTCGTTATGACGGCTCTGTTAATAGCATCTATCGTCTTTTTGGTTAGAAAAAATCTGCAGATGGCTAATATTAGCTATATCGTTTATATACTAGTCAGTTTGTTATCTCAAGTTTACGTCTATATTTCATCGAAAGGAATTGTTGGCAAGGTATTTACAAGCCCTGAAAACATTGCAACGCATTCAAACAGCCTTCTTTTAGGAACAGTGCTGGGCTTTATTATCAGTTTAATTTATCTTTCAATCGTCGTCTTTAAGCTAATCCAGCAGCAAAAAGAGGCTGAAAAAGCGGAACTAGCTGCAAACGAATAAAATTTGACAAATAACAGATAAGTGCTTACAATTTTAAGAAGCAATATCTGTTATTTTTTAGAATGGAGAATAAAATGACAAAGGTTTCCTTGGTTTACATCAGCTTGAGCGGCAATACAGAGAGTTTTGTCCGACGGCTGACAGACTATTTGCTGGAGCAGCATCCAAGCCTAGAAGTAGAGAAGATTCATATCAAAGACATGGTAAAGGAAGGGCAGCCCTTTTTTGAAATGGACAATCCTTTCGTAGCTTTTCTGCCGACTTATTTGGAGGGCGGCAATGGTGTGGACAATGGTGATGTAGAAATTCTGACAACCGATGTGGGGGACTTTATTGCCTATGGTCAGAATGCCAGCAAGTGCCTGGGCGTCATTGGCAGTGGCAATCGTAACTTTAACAACCAATACTGTCTGACAGCCAAGCAATATTCAGAGCGCTTCGGATTTCCGGTTTTGGCTGATTTTGAAATGCGTGGCATGTTGGGAGACATTAAGAAGGTTGCAGGAATTATTGAGGAGCTCTATCACATTGAAAAAAACGAAAACCAGTGAGGTTTTCGTTTTTTGATGTTCTAAATCAAGCTTACATCTTTTCTGGGGCTTCTACTCCCAGCAGACGCAGAGCTTCTTTGAGGACAACAGCTGTTGAGTAGCTGAGAGCCAGACGGCTGTCACGCTCAGGGCTTTCGTCCAGAATCCGTGTGTGCGCATAGTATTTGTTAAAGGCTTGAGCCAGACTGATAGCGTATTTGGCAATCAGAGATGGCTCATAGTTATCAGCAGCACGCTTGACAACGCGACCGAAGTCTTGAAGCAGCTTGATAATTTCCCAGCTTTCTGGATCGTTCAGGCTGTACGTAGCCTCTGCATCAGGCTGGAAGTTCGCCTTGCGCAGGATAGACTGGATACGAGCATAGGCATACTGGATGTAAGGGCCTGTTTCTCCCTCGAAGGAAACCATAGCTTCCAGATCAAAGTCGTAACCATTGCGGCGGTCAGTTTTGAGGTCGTAGAACTTAACTGCTCCTACCCCAACTGCACGAGCAACAGCTTCCTTGTCTTCCAAATCTGGGTTTTTAGCTTCAATCTGGCTCTTAGCCCGGCTGATAGCTTCCAGCAGAGTTGGTTCGAGGAGGATGATGTTTCCTTTACGTGTAGACAGTTTTTGACGGTTCTTAGTCACCAGTCCGAAGTCAACGTGAATCATGTCATCGCTCCAGTCAAAGCCCATCTTTTTCAGAACGGCCTTGAGCTGTCTGAAGTGGTTGGCCTGCTCTTGACCTACAACATAGACATTTTTGACAAAGTTGTAAGTGCGAGCCCGGTAGATGGCTGTTGCGATATCCCGTGTAATGTAGAGGGTAGCGCCGTCTGATTTTTTAATCATAGCAGGCGGAAGGTTAAAGTCTTCCAAGTCTACAATGCTAGCTCCTTTTGATTCCTGCAGGAGACCCTTGTCTTCGAGGATTTGAATCCCTTCATCCATCTTGTCATTGTAGAAGGCTTCGCCGTTTAGGCTGTCAAATTCGACACCTAGGAGTTCGTAGATACGGTTGAATTCTGTCAGACTTTCATCGCGGAACCATTGCCAGAGCTCAGTTGCTTCTGGGTCGCCATCTTCCAGTTTCTTGAACCAAAGGCGGCCTTCTTCATCCAGAGATGGGTCGTTTTCAATCTCGGCATTGATACGCACGTAGAGTTTGAGGAGCTCGTCGATTGGGTTGGCTTCAACAGCTTCCTGGCTTCCCCACTTCTTATAAGCTACCATCAAGAGGCCAAACTGTTTGCCCCAGTCTCCCAAGTGGTTTATTTTGATGGTGTTGTAGCCAATCTTGCGGAAGATGTTGGAAAGAGCATCACCGATAACAGTAGAGCGCAAGTGGCCGACTGAGAAAGGCTTGGCAATGTTTGGGCTGGACAGGTCAATGGTGATATTCTGATTGTTTCCTTCGTTTTGCTGGCCGTAGTCAGCTCCGTCTTTGATGACTTCTTTGATGACTTGGCCAGAAATTTCAGCCTTGCTGAGGAAAAAGTTGACATAAGGACCAGTCGCAACGACTTTATCAAAATGCGCTGTGTCAATCTTTTCAGCGATATCAGCAGCGATGATTTGAGGAGCTTTGCGCTCAGTCTTTGCCAGAGAAAAGGCTGGGAAGGCGATATCGCCAAGTTCAGAGCTCTTTGGCTGCTCCAATAAATTTAAAATAGCGTCTTGATCAAGGCTGTCAATAACCTTGGCCAATTCGCCGGCAATCAACTGTTTGTTATCCATATTTGCTCCTTTGTGTCTTTTGTTATTATTTTATCACATTTTTCAAGGAATCTTCAATTTTTTTGGGAATAATTTTTGGGCTAATAGGAATTTTTCTGATATAATAAGAGGGATAAGAACCTGTATTTATAGGTGAGTTTTCCATCTAAATGCTTCCTTCCCTGACACTCTTGGTTAAAGTTTTTTGTTTATTCTCAGTATTCCTGCAAATCTTTGCCTAGATTGATGGAGAAGCAGCCTTTAATCGGATGAAGTGCCCTTCATGAATGCAGCTTCTAATTATTCAATAATGAGGTAAAAATGAGAAAGAATGACCGTCATCAGTTAGTCAAAACGATGATTAAGGAAGAAAAGCTAGGAACGCAAAAGGAGATTCAGGATCGTCTGGAAGCGCAAGGGATTTATGTAACGCAGACTACCCTGTCGCGTGACCTCCGTGAAATCGGCCTGACTAAAGTTAAGAAGAAGGGGCTGACTTATTATGTTTTGGCGCATGAGACTGAAGAAATTGATTTTATAGAGTTTTTAGCCAAGCATGTGGAGAGTGTGGCCAGGGCAGAGTTTAGTCTGGTTCTTCGCACTGGTCTGGGAGAGGCAACAGTGCTAGCCAATGTCGTGGATAGCTCGTTCGATAGCCGCATTCTGGGAACCGTTGCGGGTGCCAATACTCTTTTAGTGGTTTGCCGGGATCAGGCAGCTGCTCAGGAGATTGAAGATCAAATACAGGAAGTGATGTAAGAGTCACAGTTTTTTCAGGAAAAATGGAGAGGTTTGAGACAGAAGTCCTGACCTCGTTTGTTTTTAGAAAGGATAGAGATGGCAGTAGAAAAGTTATCGCCAGGCATGCAGCAGTATTTGGATATCAAAAAGGACTATCCAGATGCTTTCTTGCTCTTTCGGATGGGGGATTTCTATGAGTTGTTTTATGATGATGCGGTCAATGCCGCCCAGATTTTAGAGATTTCCCTCACCAGCCGCAATAAAAATGCAGAAAATCCTATTCCCATGGCCGGAGTTCCCTATCATTCGGCTCAGCAGTATATTGATGTTTTGGTCGAATCAGGCTATAAGGTAGCGATTGCAGAGCAGATGGAAGATCCCAAGGAAGCCAAGGGCGTTGTTAAGCGGGAGGTCGTTCAGGTTATCACGCCGGGGACAGTAGTGGATTCCAGTAAGCCGGACTCTGCGAATAACTTTCTGGTGGCTTTGGATTACTCAGACGGTCTCTATGGTCTGGCTTATATGGACTTGGTGACCGGTGAGTTTCAGGTGACCAGTCTAGAGGACTTTGCCTTGGTCTGCGGGGAAATCCGCAATTTGAAAGCTAGGGAAGTGGTGCTGGGCTATGCCTTGCCAGAAGCTGAGGAGCAGGTCTTGGCTGGACAAATGAACCTCTTATTATCCTATGTACAGACAGCTTTGGACGATGTTCAGCTGCTGGGCGAGGAGCTGTCTCCTATGGAGCGTCAGGCAGCGGGGAAATTGCTGGAGTATGTGCACCGGACCCAGATGAGGGAGCTCAGCCATTTGAAGAAGGCCCAGCATTATGAAATCAAGGACTTTCTGCAAATGGACTATGCCACCAAGGCGAGTCTGGATTTGACAGAAAATGCTCGCTCGGGTAAGAAGCACGGCAGTCTTTATTGGCTGATGGACGAGACTAAGACGGCCATGGGTGGCCGCATGCTGCGCTCTTGGATCCAGCGTCCGCTGATTGATGAAGCGCGGATTAGCCAGCGACAGAATGTCGTTGAGGTTTTTCTGGATCATTTCTTTGAGCGGAGTGATTTGACGGAGAGCCTCAAGGGAGTCTACGATATCGAGCGGCTGGCTAGTCGGGTTTCTTTTGGCAAGACTAATCCCAAGGATCTGCTGCAGCTAGCAGCTACATTGGGCAATGTGCCTCAGATTAAGGTTATCTTGCAAGGAATCGGCAGCCCGCATCTAGCTCGTTTGATTGAGGGCTTAGATCCTATTCCAGAGTTGGCGGGCTTGATTAGCTCAGCTATTTCGCCGGATGCACCTCATATCATCACCGAGGGCAATATCATTCGGACAGGCTTTGATGAGACCCTGGATCAGTATCGGCTTGTGCTGAGGGAGGGGACTGGATGGATTGCAGAGCTGGAAGTCAAAGAACGTGCTAAGAGCGGCATCAGCAATCTGAAGATTGATTACAATAAAAAAGATGGTTACTATTTCCACGTGACCAATTCCCAACTGGCTCATGTGCCTAGTCATTTCTTTCGCAAGGCGACCCTGAAAAATTCGGAGCGTTTCGGAACGGAGGAGCTGGCCCGGATTGAGGGAGAGATGCTGGAGGCGCGTGAAAAATCTGCTAATTTGGAATACGAGATTTTCATGCGGATTCGCGAGGAAGCAGGCAAATACATCCAGCGCTTGCAGGCCTTGGCACAAACGCTGGCAGCTGTAGATGTCCTACAGAGCTTTGCTGCCGTGGCAGAACAACTGCATTTGGTGCGCCCTGTCTTTACTGAGGAGCGCCGTCTGCAGATTGAAAAAGGTCGGCATGCTGTTGTGGAAAAGGTTATGGGAGCCCAAAGCTACATTCCAAATAGTATTCTGCTGGACCAGGAAACGAACATTCAGCTGATTACCGGGCCTAATATGAGCGGGAAATCAACTTATATGCGCCAGCTGGCTATCATCGTTATTATGGCACAGATGGGCTCTTATGTGCCCGCTCAGTCTGCCAGTCTGCCAATATTTGATGCGATTTTCACTCGCATCGGTGCGGCGGATGATCTGGTGTCCGGCCAGTCCACCTTTATGGTGGAGATGATGGAGGCCAATCGGGCCATTCGGCAGGCCAGCGAGCGTTCGCTCATTCTCTTTGATGAGCTGGGGCGCGGGACGGCGACTTACGATGGGATGGCGCTGGCTCAGGCTATTATCGAGCATATTCATCATTATACTGGAGCCAAGACCCTCTTTGCCACTCACTATCATGAGCTGACAGCCTTAGAGGATAGCTTGGAGCATTTGGAAAATGTCCATGTGGCAACCTTGGAAAAGGACGGGCAGGTGACTTTCCTGCATAAGATTGAGCCGGGTCCGGCTGACAAGTCCTACGGAATCCATGTGGCGAAGATTGCCGGACTTCCTGAGAAATTACTGGAGCGGGCGGATAGCATTTTGAGTCATTTGGAGAGTCAGGATACAGGACTAGGCTCAGAGCTTCCTACCGAATCCAGACAAAAACGGTTACAAGTGGCGGAGCAGATGTCTCTTTTCGCAGAAGGAACGGAAAATCCAATCCTGACTGAACTCCGAGACTTGGACATCTACAATATGACTCCCCTGGAAGTCATGGCAGCAGTGGCCGAGCTCAAGAAGAAGTTGTAAAAATAAAGAACAGACTTGTTAATGCTTCAAGTCTGTTCTTTTTATTTCTCACGATTTGCCAGACAAACCGCTATTGATTTTTTGAATGTTGCGATAGGTGTGGTAATAGATGGCGCCTGAAATAATTAGATAGATAAGGGTGAATTCCCAGACGGCAGTCAGTGTCAGGCTGAGTATTTTTTCTCTTGGGAAGAATCCAGCTAGATTAGCCAAAAGTACAAAGGTCAGAATCATCGCACAATAGTGGCTAACGACGGAGCGAATAATGCTCCAGTCTCTTTGGAAGAAGCTTCCACTCCATCTGAAAATAGCTCCCATGATAAACCAGATAAGCAGGCAGTAGAGCATGATGAGGGAAACATGGACATGCTGGCTCAAAAAGAAGTGGCCAATAGGAGAGCGAGGGTGAAGCGGTAGATAAGCTGGATTGTAAAAATAAGAAACAATCATGGAGAAGAAGAGACCGATGAAAATCCCTCCGAAAAAGAGTTCTTTAAGACGAGTTTTCATAATTGCAACCTTTCTTTAATGGATTTGAGATAGCGGCGGGACGAGTATGTCTGATCGCCGTTTTTCAGAAATATTTGAATCAGACCATTTGGAGTCAGCTTGAGGTGGCTGATTTGTTGGCTGTTGATAATCTCCGACTGAGAAATCTGCAGGAAATACTCCGACAGGACCTGCAGCAATTGATAAAGAGCTTGTTGAGCTCGATAGCCGTCTTTTTCTGTCCGAACCTGAATCTGGCGATTTTCTGTATAGATTCGGTGGATTTCCTTAGCATCCAGCAGATAGATTTCATCTTCTTTTTTGACATGAATCTTGTCTTCTTTGCCTAGATGTTGAGCAAAGTGGACCAATTCCTGAATGCTTTCTGTCATGAGGCGAGCCTCAATGCTGACGGAGTCTTCGGTGACTTGAGAATCAATTCTTAGCTTAACTTTCATAACTTCCTCCTTTCACCTTTATTAAACCGCAACTTGGCAGCGAAAACAAGCCCTTTTGTCCATGTGGCAGCTATTTGTGTCTATCTGGTTGGTCTTGTGAGCAGAGTGGTTAATACAAGGCTGCCTTCTGATAGAAAGAGCCCAATGTGTTATAATAGATAGCAGAACGAATACGGAGAAAAAGATGTCAAAAATTATCGAACTTCCAGAAATTCTAGCCAATCAGATTGCGGCCGGTGAGGTCATTGAGCGGCCCAGCAGCGTGGTCAAGGAGCTAGTGGAGAATTCAATTGATGCGGGTGCAAGTCAGATTACTATCGAAATCGAGGAGGCCGGACTCAAGGGCATTCAGGTGACGGATAATGGCGAGGGCATAGATCACGAAGATGTTCCTCTGGCTCTTCGACGCCATGCTACCAGTAAAATCAAGAAGCAGGCGGATCTCTTTCGGATTCGGACGCTGGGTTTCCGTGGTGAGGCCATTCCTTCCATTGCTTCTGTCTCGCGCTTTACCATTGAGACTGCAACGGAAACGGGCCAGCACGGAACTTTGCTAGTTGCCCAAGGTGGTGAGATCGAAGAGCATGAGCCTACCAGCAGTCCGGTAGGAACGAAAATCAAGATAGAAGATCTCTTTTTCAATACTCCCGCCCGGCTCAAGTATATGAAGAGCCAGCAGGCTGAGCTGTCTCATATCGTTGATGTGATTAATCGGCTCAGTCTAGCCCATCCGGAAGTAGCATTCACCCTTATCAGTGACGGCCGAGAAATGACACGGACTGCCGGCAGTGGCAATCTGCGTCAGGCTATTGCAGGCATCTATGGCCTGGCAACAGCTAAGAAAATGGTGGAAATCTCGGCTTCAGATCTGGACTTTGAGGTGAGCGGCTATGTCAGCCTGCCTGAGCTGACTCGTGCGAATCGCAATTATATTACGATTCTCATTAATGGCCGCTATATAAAGAATTTCCTACTCAATCGTGCTATTTTGGACGGCTACGGCAGCAAGCTGATGGTAGGCCGTTTTCCACTAGCGGTCATCAATATTCAGATTGACCCCTATCTGGCTGATGTCAATGTCCATCCTACCAAGCAAGAGGTGCGGATTTCTAAAGAGCGAGAACTCATGACCCTGATTTCGCAAGCTATTGCGGCTAGTCTCAAGGAGCAGGATCTTATCCCGGATGCTTTGGAAAATCTAGCCAAATCAACTGTTAAACGTGCCAATAAGCCTGAACAGACCAGTCTTCCGCTGAAAGAAAATCGCCTCTATTACGATAAGGAGAAGAATGATTTCTTCCTCAAGCCACAGGTGGCCGAGCAGCAGCTATCCTTTGAAGAATCAGCGGAACCTGTTCATGAAGCGACAGATGAAAAATCAGAACTGCCACAATCAACTTCGGTCAAATTTGCAGAGAGAAAGCCTGCCAGCTATGACCAACTAGACCATCCAGAGCTAGACCAGGCTAGTCTGGAGCGGGCTGTGGATAAGTTGGAACAGGAAGAGAAGTCAAGCTTCCCAGAGTTAGAATATTTCGGTCAGATGCATGGCACTTATCTCTTTGCTCAGGGCAAGGGTGGTCTTTACATTATTGACCAGCATGCTGCCCAAGAGCGGGTCAAGTATGAGTATTATCGGGAGAAGATTGGAGATGTGGACAATAGCCAGCAACAGCTCTTGGTACCCTATATTTTTGAATTTCCAGCAGACGATATGCTGCGAATCAAGCAGCGGATGGAGCTGTTAGAAGACGCTGGCATCTTTTTAGAAGAGTACGGAGCCAATCAGTTTATCCTCCGTGAACATCCGATTTGGTTCAAAGAAGAGGAGATTGAGGCCGGCATCTATGAAATGTGTGATATGCTTCTCCTGACCAAGGAAGTTTCCATTAAGAAATATCGAGCAGAGCTGGCCATTATGATGAGCTGCAAACGCTCCATCAAGGCCAATCACAGTCTGGATGACTACTCTGCGCGTGACTTGCTCTTTCAGCTGTCCCAGTGTGACAATCCTTACAACTGTCCACACGGCCGACCGGTCTTGGTCAACTTTACCAAGTCGGATATGGAAAAAATGTTCCGCCGCATTCAGGAAAATCATACTAGCCTGCGGGAGTTGGGGAAATACTAAACCTTATAGAAAATCAAACAGCCCTAGTTATAAAACTAGAGCTGTTTTGAATTTTTGAGCTGAACTTGTGTTCCAGCAAGAAAATCAGCTGGATGGCGTTTGTCTTTGCGAAGCAGTCCCATCGGTAGAAAGATTAAGAAGAGAATCCCTGCTGAAGTTGACAAGAAAATTGACAGTGTATCTGCTTGATAAGCACTACGGATAGCTCCCATATGTCCAAGCTGCCAAGGGAAAAACTTGATAGCAGATCGCAAAAAGCTGTGGGAAAGGCTCCTATGTTTGTAAACCAACTGTAAACCTGCCCAACGCTTGCCAAAACTGCCTTTTCTATAGTCAAGCCAAGCAAAGATGATAGTTAGAGGCAGAACTGAGCTAGAAAAAGCCAGTAGCTGGCTCTGGGCTTCAGTGAATATAGGAATGCCTCCTAGAACCAGATTATAAAAGCCCATAGCTAGTAAAAAAAGAGCAATGAGGTAGCCTGAGATGAAGAGCCAGTCTCCAATCAGCTCTTTCAGACGAGTTTTGACAGGTATGGGATTGTCAGTTTTTAGTTTCATCTTTAGCACCTTCTTTCTTAGAATCCTCATCAAGGCCGATAACCTTGTCCAGATACTTTTTCTTAATCTTTAGCGCCTTGTTAATAGCCATTGCTGATGCGATTAAGAGGAAAAAGCTCAACCAGACCAGGGCAGTGAATTTTGCTGGAAAGCTAGAACCTGCGAAAAAGAGAAAGATAGCCAGAGCTGATACAAAAATATATAGAACCTGCCAGAAGCCATAAGATTTTACTTCCTTGTAGTAGCGATTTTTTTCGTCTTCTGAGAGGACGGGTTTTATTTCCGGCTTATCGCTGTCTTCTAAAAGCAGATAATCTGTCGTCACTTGGAAAATCTTGCTCAGTTCTACAACTTTTTCGAGTTCTGGCAGTGCTTGGCCAGACTCCCACTTGGAAATGCTTTGGCGAGAGACATTGATTTGTTCAGCTAGCTTTTCTTGTGACCAGCCCTTTTCTTTTCTTAGTTCAAATAATTTATCGGCGAGTTTCATGATTGCAGCCTCCTTTTCTTTGCTAACTCTATCCTAACAGCTTTTAGTTATCTTGAGAATACAGCTTCCTGTACATTTTGTCAACCACCGGTTGCACTTCTATTTGCAGTTTCCAGGTAGAAAATATGATATACTAGATAGGCAAAATGATACAAAAAGAAGGAAGATTATGTACGAATATTTTAAAGGAATCATCAGCAAAATTACAGCCAAGTACATTGTATTGGAAGTCAACTCTATCGGCTACATTCTTCATGTGGCCAACCCCTATGCTTACTCAGGCCATCTTCATCAGGAAGCCAAGGTCTATGTTCACCAGGTGGTGAGAGAAGACGCGGAGCTCCTTTACGGTTTTGCGACCGAGGAGGAGAAACAACTCTTTCTCAGCTTGATTTCAGTCTCAGGTATCGGACCAGTGTCTGCTCTGGCAATTATTGCGGCGGATGATAATGCTGGCTTAGTGCAAGCCATTGAGCAGAAAAACATCACCTACCTGACCAAGTTTCCTAAGATTGGCAAGAAGACAGCTCAGCAGATGGTGCTAGACTTGGAGGGAAAGGTAGTGGCGACGGATGGTCCGACAGAAAGCAAGGCGCCCGTCCAGAATGGAGATAATCAGGAGCTGGAAGAAGCCATGGAAGCTATGTTGGCTCTGGGCTACAAAGCTGCTGAACTTAAGAAAATCAAGAAATTCTTTGAAGGCACGTCGGATACAGCTGAAAACTATATCAAGTCAGCTCTCAAGATGTTGGTGAAATAGGAGAAAGCTATGACCAAACGCTGTGGCTGGGTAAAGATGAATAACCCTTTGTATGTAGCTTATCATGATGAGGAGTGGGGCAAGCCCCTCCATGATGATCAGAAATTATTTGAATTGCTTTGCATGGAGACCTATCAGGCTGGACTTTCTTGGGAGACCATTCTGAATAAACGCCAGGCTTTTCGGGAAGCTTTTCATTTCTATGACGCCCAGAAAATTGCCCAGATGACGGATGCAGACTTGGATGCTCTTTTGGATAATCCTAATATCGTCCGCAATAAGATGAAGATCTATGCGACTAGGGCTAATGCCCAGGCTTTTTTGGCTGTTCAAAAGCAGTTTGGCTCTTTTAACGACTATATCTGGTCCTTTGTCGATTTCAAAACGATTGACAATCAAATTACGAACTACAAGGAAGCCCCTACTAAGACAGAGCTGTCAGAAACTATGTCCAAGGCGCTGAAAAAGCAAGGCTTCAAATTTGTTGGTCCTGTTTGTGTCTATTCATTCTTAGAAGCCGCTGGCCTTATCAATGACCATGAAAATGATTGTGACTTTAATCCACATAAAAATACCGTTTGAGAAAGATTCTCAACGGTATTTTTCAATTTCTTCTTTTAGAGATTTTACTAGCTCTTTTTCATCGGCAAGGTGTAGTAGAGCAATCCCTTTTTTTATTAATTCGTTATCATTTTTGCAAATTCCAAGTCGAATCTGTGAAAGCCCGAGGGAATCATAACGTTTTTCTTTTTTTGACAAATCGTAAATGTACTTAGTAATTTCAGCGCATTCTCTCTTTAATCCATTATAAAGATAGATGGTAGAAAGGTTGACTAAGAGTCCGATTTGTAGATTATTCCCATTGCGAAATGATTGGTATTTTTTTATGCTATTTAAAATCTTTTGGGTAAATTGTTTGATATTTTCTAAAGGGAAGAAATAAAGGATGGTAGAAAGCAGTCGAAAATCACTTTCATACCAAGTGTCCTGTTTTTCTAAATACGCCCAAATTTTATTGGTAGTAGCATTAATTTCTTTTGTCTCAGAAATTCCATTTTGTCTCAGATGAATAGTAATATTGATGCTATCTAAAGCATGTTTAATCGGAATATCGGAATGTTTATATAGATATGCCTCGCATTCTCTCTTTAGTTGTAACAAACCTTCTGTCCCTACAATAGACTCACCTTGGTTGTAAAGAGAATTTAAAATTTTCTGTCTCTGACTAGGTTGATAATAATCACAAATGTATTTAAATTCTTCTAGTGTCATATCTATCTGGCGAAGTAAAAAAATCATGGTATCGAACTTTGGCACGACTTGCCCGCTTTCAATTCGTGCCAAAGTTGAGCGAGCTAAAAAATCTCCACAAATTTCTTCTTGAGTCAACCCTTTTGATTTCCTAATTTTTTTATAGATTTTTCCATAATCCCAGCGCATAAGAACTCCTTTTTAAAATGTTACTAAAAGCTACATTTTGAAAAAATATTTTAAAATAGTATACCATGAAATAAAAAGGAGGGCAAAAATGAAGAAAGTGAAATACAATTCTATTTTATTGGCAATGACGCTAATAATGCTTGTAAATGCACTCCCATGGTGGTGGCCGTGGAGATAAGGTGGATAGGATAGAAGGGGAGTGAGTTCAATGTTCTAAATATTTCAAATAAATGCACATTGGAACTACTTTAAATTTTAACAATAGTTTATGAAAGTTGGAAGACCCAATAATATTATAGGGTCTTTTATAATATAGGTAGGAGCTTATGAAATTAAAATTAGGTGTTATAGGACTCTTTTTTTGCTTAATTGCTGCCATTGGTCTGGTTAGTATTAGTGATACTCAAAAACCAATACCTTTACCAATTGATGGTGCCTTCTCCATTCAAGGGAAAAGCAATCTTTCTAATGAAGAAGTGTATCAAATGATTAGTGGCCTATCAGAAGAAAAAAAAGTTAAAATATACAAGCCGGTGGTTCAGAATTCAGGGCAGTTGACTTATATAAATCTTGATGATGCCAGCTATGAACAATTAAAGTCTGTACCGATAACAGGGATGTACTATACTCTAGGGGAAATAGATTCAAATGATTTAAAAAAACTTACGTCTACAGGTCTGCAAGTAGTATATATAGCTTACCCTTGGTATATGGGAGGAATGATACAATTTACTGGCTCTTTAAGATTTTTGTTAATGATTTCAATTTACTTAACCTTATTAGTTGTTTTATTTGTTGTTAGAGCGAGAAAGATTAAAGAAGGGGTGATAAGACGTTCTTTAGGATTACCTATGTATAACCTAAAAAAGGATTACTTAATTTCTGTTACTTTTGAGCTGATTTTAGTTGCTTTATTGATGGTTTTCTATGGCTCTTTTCTGGGGAGTGGTCTCTTCACCTATAGTTCCAAGTTATTCTTCTCTCTACTTCTAACCAATTTTATAATTTTTCAAATCATTGATCTCATCACCTTTGTTTTATTTTGGCTGACGATTCAGGTTGAAAAACCTATTGAAATTATAAAAAACAAGGCCAAAAACAGCCTCATTTTTATCGTATGGCTTGCGGTTATTTCTAGCATAATAGTTGTTTCAGGAGTCTTTTTACGGGAAACAAAGGCTAGTCAATCAAAGATAAATATACAGATAAAGCATTTAGAACCATGGAGTGCAGTAAAAGATTGGAAAAGACTAGAGTTTTTGGGTATTGAAAATGAATCTGTTACTAATGGAGAAGAAGCAAATGACTCAGGAGCTAAGTATATAGAGATTGCTAAAGCCTTAAAAAAACTGGATTTTATATATATCAAATCATCTTCAGTCTATGTTCCAGATTTTATGAAAACTTCTCATGTTACAGAAGATTTTTCTAAGCAATTAAAAAGTGATGGGATAACGAATCCAGAGGTTAATAAAGAGCTGGTTTATATCAATCAAACAGGTGCTAAGGTACAAAATAAAGTTAATGGAACAAACTATCGTATTTTAGATAATAAAATAGCAACCATCTATATTCCTAATAAATTTAAAGAGAATAAGGCATCAATCGAGAATACGGTTGTAGCAGAACAATTTACTGGTACAAACTATACAAAAGATGATCTTACGGTGCAAGTCATTCCTGATGGGCAAGAATTTTTCTATTTCAATGAAAATGGCAGTAGTATCCCTGAAAATAAAGATAATCTACCTTTGGAAAGTGTGACAAATAGTAAGAGTAATATAGTGGTTGTATTAGATACTGATAAAATGGTAGAAACTAACGATTTTATTTTGGCAAGCAATATCATATATAACTCACTTTTTAGTCCAGAAGCAATTAAGGACATCAACGATTTGAGTGCTAGTTTGAATTTTTCAATCAATCCAGTCGAGGTTTACCAAACTGTGAAACTTAATATTCAATCTTTAGAGCACCAAATTCTCCTTTCAAAAATACTGCAAATAGTTATTTGCGGAATTGTATTTCTACTCATTTATCAATATGCTCAAATGTTTGTTGCCTTAAAACAGAATGACTATGTCAAAAAAATCATTTTAGGCCTATCGAAAACAGGTATAGCCATTTCAAGTCTAAAATATTTTATGATAACGATTATAATGGTTATCTTATTGACATTTATCATGACAGGACAAATAGAGTTATTGTATATTGGTCTTGCTTCTTTAACGGTTTTAATGATGTCAATAATAATAAGTTTCAGAAAATTATCTGATAGATACACTCAAATTCTAAAAGGGGATGACTAATGACAATTGAAATTGTGAATGTTACAAAAAAATATGGCTCAAAAGAAATATTTACAGATTTAAATTTAACCTTTGAAGCTGGAAAAAGCTACGCCTTGATTGGCGGTTCGGGTTCAGGTAAAACTACCTTGCTAAACATTATAGGAAGGCTAGAAAAAATTGACAGTGGAAAAGTGTTAGTTGATAAACAGGATATTTGGAAAACAAAAGAAAGAACCTATTTTAAAAATACTATTGGGTATGTATTCCAAAATTATTCTTTGATAGAAAACAAAACAGTATATGATAATTTAAAACTCCTCAATAAAGACAAAAAAATTATATCTGAGATACTTGAAAAAGTAGGCCTTTCTACGGACTATTTAAAACATAAAATATATGAATTGTCTGGGGGACAGGCTCAGCGTGTAGCTATTGCAAGAATGTTAATGAAACCGCGTAAAATTATTTTAGCGGATGAACCTACAGGAGCCTTGGATAGTGAGATTGGGAATGAAATCATCAACTTATTATTGAGTGAAGCAACCAAGGATAATTATGTTATTATAGCAACGCATGATCCAGCTGTATATAGTAAAGTTGATGTTATCATTGATATAAAAGATATAGGAAGTCAGGCATGAAAAAGAAAATTTATATTAGTTTGCTACTAGTCATTGGAGTACTCGCAATCGTCTTAATTGGCAAACAAGTGATTAAAAAAGAAAATCCCAATAAACCTTCGGTGGATTTAACAGTCTATACAATCTCTTCGAATGATACCGAAAGATGGGATAAGGTAAGGCAAGTAGAAACAGAAGATGCTGTCTATCTAATATCTGTCAAAGAAGTAGCATCTTCAGAAGAAGTGTTTTCAAATATTATTGCAGATGGCACTGCTATGGGGTTTGGGGTTAGTGAAGAAGAAGTTAAACAATTTAACAATAATTTAGGAACTACTGTAGTAGATGCTAAAAATAATAAATTGATTGGGATAGAATTCTTCACTTTTTCTGATGATGGCAAGGGATTTTCAGTAGCGAATTTTGATTACGGCAAAAAAGAGTTTAATAATCAAAAAAAAGAAAAGAAAGAGTTCTATAAAAAACTATACGAAGCGTTTAAAAAATAATTTATGATGACACGACAAACGCATAAAGACAAAAGTTCCAATAAATTTTTGAAATACAAATCTTGATTCAGCTCATTTGTCAAAGGTAGCTGCAGTTTTACTTTCCTCTTTTTTCTTTGCTGTCTTATATGTAAAAAGTGAACGCAATCTTTGCTTGTCAGTTCTCTTTCATAATTTTCATAATAGTGCGACTATATTCCTTGCTTCATAGAAAAAATTCCTTGGTTTTCTAACATCCAAGGAATTTTGTTTAGTTATCCTTTCTGCATCCAAATCTTTTCCTTGATAAAGATGCGTAATTCATAGAAAAGCATAAAGAGGGTGGAGATGAGGAAACCAGCCATAAAGATATGGTGCAAGTAAGCAAAGACAACAATATAAACCAAGATGGAAAAAAGGTAGAGGATGACTAAATAATGCCATTTCTTGGCCTTACTATCTTCGATGACCTTTTTCTCCAAGCGCTCATCCTCCTTGATGAGTGTGTCCAGACTGATATCAAATTCCCGACTGATAGCGATGAGATTTCCAATATCAGGGATACCTTTTTCGCTTTCCCAGCGGGCAATGGCAGAGCGGGAAACCTTGAGCCTTTCCGACAAGGCCTCTTGAGTGAGTTGATTTTGTTGACGAATATCTTTGAGAACTTGTGAAATTTTCATGATGATCTCCTTTCTTCAAATAAAAGTATTTAGATGATTTCCTTTTTTCATCTTTATTATAAAAATAATGAAACCATTTGCCAATAGCATTTTCCTAACAATCCAGTTATTCTACATAACATCAGTCATTCTTAAAAGTTTTCCACAGTATGTTGACAAGTTTGTCAAGGAACTTGACAGTTCTTTTTATTTCCTGAAATGAAAATCAACTTTTTTAAGATTTTTTGTGATAAAATAAAGCCAATTCCGAATAGTAAGATAGGAGGTTCTATGAAAGCAGAAATTATTGCTGTGGGCACCGAGATTCTGACAGGTCAGATTGTCAATACCAATGCCCAATTTTTATCTGAAAAACTGGCGAGTCTGGGGATTGATGTTTATTTTCAAACAGCAGTGGGGGACAATGAAAATCGTCTCCTCTCTGTTTTGGAAATTGCTCAAGGGCGTAGTAATCTGATTATCCTAACAGGAGGCTTGGGGCCAACAGAGGATGATTTGACCAAGCAGACCTTGGCTAAGTTCTTAGGGCGTGAGCTTAATTTTGACTCACAGGCTGTGGAAAAGCTGGATCGCTTTTTTGCCAGCCGGCCAGATTATGCTCGAACGCCCAACAATGAGCGTCAGGCCCAGCTAGTTGAAGGCTCGACTCCGTTACTAAATGCGACTGGTTTAGCTGTTGGCGGTTTATTGGAAGTTGATGGAGTGACTTATGTAGTCCTGCCTGGTCCGCCTAGCGAGCTCAAGCCTATGGTCAACAACGAGCTGGTTCCCCTCTTATCCACAGGTCAAAAGCTATATTCGAGGGTGCTACGCTTCTTTGGTATCGGCGAGAGTCAGCTAGTGACTATTTTGTCAGAGATGATTGAGCAGCAGAGTGACCCCACCATTGCTCCTTATGCAAAGACGGGAGAGGTTACCCTGCGACTGTCCACCAAGGCTCTGAGTCAGGCAGAAGCAGATGCCAAGTTTGAGGCTGTGGAAAAGGAAATTTTGGCACATAAGACTTTTGAAGGTCAGTCGCTGTCAGAGATTTTCTATGGTTATGGAGATGACAATTCCTTGGCTCAGGTGGCTTTTGACTTGCTGAAGAGTCAAGGAAAGACGATTTCGGCGGCGGAGAGTCTGACAGCAGGGCTCTTTCAGGCGACCTTGGCTGATTTTGCTGGAGCCTCTTCCATTTTTTCAGGTGGCTTTGTCACCTACAGCATGGAGGAAAAGAGCCGGATGCTGGATATTCCGTTGGGAGACCTGGAGAAGCACGGTGTCGTTTCCGCTTTTACGGCTGGGAAAATGGCAGAGCAGGCTAGAAAGCTGACCGAAAGTGACCTAGCTGTCAGTCTGACAGGTGTGGCTGGTCCAGATTCACTGGAAGGCCATCCAGCAGGGACCGTTTTTATCGGCTTAGCAAGTGCTTCAGGAACAGAAACTATTAAGGTCAATATTGCTGGACGAAGTCGGCGTGATGTGCGGAAAATTGCTGTTCTGCACGCCTTCAACCTAGTACGAAAAACTTTATTAAATAGCTGATTTTTGGTATAATGACGAAGATGGCCAAAAGACATTTTAGAAAAAACAGGAGAAATAAATGGCAAAGAAACAAAAAAAATTAGACGAAATCTCAAAGAAATTCGGCGATGAGCGCCAAAAAGCCTTGGATAATGCTCTTAAAAACATTGAAAAGGATTTTGGTAAGGGAGCTATTATGCGTCTTGGCGAGCGGGCAGAGCAAAAGGTTCAAGTTATGAGTTCTGGCTCTTTGGCCTTGGATATTGCCCTTGGTGCTGGTGGTTACCCTAAGGGACGGATTATTGAAATCTATGGTCCGGAGTCTTCTGGTAAGACAACCGTTGCGCTTCACGCTGTTGCTCAAGCGCAAAAAGAAGGTGGTATCGCAGCCTTTATCGATGCTGAGCATGCTTTGGATCCGTCATACGCGGCTGCTCTGGGTGTTAATATTGATGAGTTGCTGCTGTCTCAACCTGATTCTGGAGAACAGGGACTGGAAATTGCCGGCAAGCTGATTGACTCAGGTGCGGTAGACTTGGTGGTTGTGGACTCAGTTGCAGCCCTGGTACCACGTGCGGAAATTGATGGCGATATCGGTGACAGCCATGTCGGCTTGCAGGCTCGGATGATGAGCCAGGCTATGCGCAAACTGTCTGCTTCTATCAACAAAACGAAGACGATTGCGATTTTCATTAACCAGCTGCGCGAAAAAGTTGGCGTTATGTTTGGTAATCCTGAAACAACACCAGGTGGCCGTGCACTGAAGTTCTATGCTTCTGTCCGTCTGGATGTTCGCGGTAATACTCAAATCAAAGGTACTGGTGATGAGAAGGATACCAATGTTGGTAAAGAAACCAAAATCAAGGTCGTTAAAAATAAGGTAGCTCCGCCATTCAAAGAAGCTTTCGTGGAAATCATGTACGGAGAAGGTATTTCTAAGACAGGTGAGCTGATTAAGATTGCGACTGATTTGGATATCATCAAAAAAGCTGGTGCTTGGTACTCCTACAATGATGAAAAAATCGGTCAAGGTTCTGAAAATGCTAAGAAGTACTTGGCTGATCATCCAGAAGTCTTTGACGAAATTGACCGCCAGGTTCGTGTTCGCTATGGTTTGATTGAAGGAGATGAGCTAGCAGAAGCGGTTGGCAGCAAGGCTGACAGTCCTGTGGAAACGATGGAAGAAGTGATTCTTGATTTGGACGATGCCATTGAAATTGAAGAGTAATTTTGCAAAATAGGTCGCAAGACCGATGGTTTTTGTGATATAATAGACTACGATATTAGTATCGTGTAGCGAAAGGAGTACTTACATGATCACAATCTATACTGTCTCAAGTTGTACTAGTTGTAAAAAAGCAAAAACCTGGCTAAACGCTCATCAATTAACTTATAAAGAACAAAATTTAGGTAAAGAAGGCATCACCAAAGAGGAACTTCTGGATATTTTAACCAAAACAGAAAATGGTATCGCGAGTATTGTTTCATCCAAAAACCGCTATGCTAAAGGTTTGGGTGTTGACATTGAGGAATTAAGTGTTAACGAAGTTCTTGACATCATCATGGAGACCCCGCGTATTTTGAAAAGTCCCATTTTAGTGGATGATAAACGTCTCCAAGTTGGTTACAAAGAAGATGATATCCGTGCTTTTCTGCCACGTTCTGTTCGCAATGTTGAAAATGCAGAAGCTCGTCTACGGGCAGCTCTTTAATCTTTGAATATAACTGAAAGAGTCGGGAAGAGAATCTCGACTCTTCTTTTTGTTCAGGTTGATAGAGAGCTTTGGCGACTTGATGGATTGACAAGGAGCACAACTGTGATACAATATCTCTGAGGAGGATGGAAGATGAAGAAAATTATATTAGGACTGGGATTGAGTGTGGCACTGTTAGCAGGCTGTGGACAGAAAAAAACGGAGACGCCTTCAAATGCGGCTGACAAGAAAGAAATCAGCAATAATCTGCCAATCATGGATAATGCCAAGCAGCAGGAAGTGATTACTCGGACACTTGTTTTTCCAAAGGATGAACGAGGAAACCAGCAGAGTCGGACAGTGACTTATCAGGGAGAGCATTTCAAACGCTTGGTTATTGAAAGGTTGACTGCTACTGATGCTGAGATGAAAGAAGCTATCAAGCAGATGGGGCTGGAGGAAGCACAGAAGTCGCTCAATGAGTCACTGGAGCAGGATGCAGACTATGTGCAGGCTCGTGGACTTCAAGGTTTTAGCGGCTCAGTCACTATTTTGAATGAGAATGAGCTAAAAATGACTTCCACCTATGATTTTGAGAGCCTAGATATCGAAAAAGCGGCAGCTATGCCTTATTTTCAAAATCTCAAGCTCAAAGAAATGATTAAGCTGACGCCAGAAGAATACATCAACAATCTCCTGATGAATGGAGCAGAAGAGCAGAAATAAGCTGCTCTTTTTTATTACATTTTAATGACAGAGTGACAATCAGTTTGACAGCGCTTTTTTAATCATGATATGATGTAGTTAACTTATTGTTTAAGGAGTTAAGAGATGAAAAAAGTATTCATTTACTTATTTGCTACTCTATTATGCTTAACCGCTTGTGGTCAAAAGACTGAGCCAACTGTCAATCATTCAGACCAGCAAAAGACCGATAAAAGCGTTGTCGAGAAATCAGAGAGTATTACCAAATCTTATCAAACGGATCAGGTATTTGAGGGAGGGAAAGAAACCAGAGTTCTAACCCTTACATACAAAGGTTCTGAGTATGAAAAAGTTATTCTAAGAATCAATAGGACTATTCCTGCTAATATCAAAGAAACGATGGGAGAGGATGGTATTTCATCAGCAAAAAATGAATTGTTAGAGACAGCAGAAAGTTTACTTGGATTGGATAAAATTGAAACAATCAATGGCATTGATATGCGTGCAGATGCTACATCAGATGAATTTTTATTTGTGATTAGCGTAAATCCTAAAGAGCTCGATTTTGAAGCTGTTAAACAAATTCCAACTTATGGGGAACTTTTTGGTCAAATTCAGACTTTGAGCCCAGAGGAGTTTTTAAATAATTTTAAGGGAGAGAGTGGTTTAGAGGTACCAAATCTTTCTGAATAACATTGCCTCTATCCATTCTGCAAAGAGCAGCTTTTAGAGGCTGAAAGTTAGAGCATACAGATATCATTGAAGAATGAATTAAATTTGTGAAAAGCCTTTAATTATGCTATAATAGGGATATTCTAAAGAAAGAGGGTGTAATTGTGGGATTTACAGATGAAACAGTACGTTTTAATCTCGATGATTCAAATAAAAAAGAAATTAGCGAGACTTTGACAGATGTCTACAAGTCGCTCAATGACAAAGGATACAATCCAATCAATCAAATCGTGGGATACGTACTCAGTGGTGATCCTGCGTACGTACCTCGCTATAACAATGCCCGCAATCAAATCCGCAAATACGAGCGCGATGAGATTGTTGAGGAGTTGGTTCGTTATTATTTGAAAGGACAAGGCGTCGATCTCTAATGAGAATTATGGGATTAGATGTGGGCTCGAAAACGGTTGGGGTTGCCATTAGTGATCCTCTTGGTTTTACGGCTCAAGGACTGGAGATTATTCCGATCCATGAAGAAAAGGGCGAATTCGGCCTAGAGCGCTTGGGTGAGCTGGTTAAAGAGTACAAGGTTGATAAGTTTGTTATTGGTCTGCCTAAGAATATGAACAATACCAGCGGCCCTCGAGTGGAGGCCAGCCAGGCTTATGGCCAGCGGGTTTCTGAGCTGTTTGGTCTGCCGGTTGACTATCAGGATGAGCGTTTGACGACGGTGGCTGCTGAGCGCATGCTGGTGGAGCAGGCGGACATTAGCCGCAGCAAGCGCAAGAAAGTTATTGATAAGCTGGCGGCGCAGCTGATTTTGCAGAATTATCTGGATCGAAATTTTTAGAAAAGAAATGAAGGAGACACTAGTATGACACATGATCATAACCATGACCACGAACATGAAGAGCGGGAATTAATCACCTTGGTTGACGAGCAAGGAAACGAGACTTTATTTGAAATTCTTTTGACCATTGACGGCAAGGAAGAGTTTGGCAAGAATTATGTTCTTTTGATTCCGGCTAATGCGGAAGAAGATGAGAATGGTGAAGTAGAGATTCAAGCTTATTCCTTTACCGAAAATGAAGATGGCACAGAAGGCGACCTGCAGCCAATCCCAGAAGGCTCAGATGCTGAATGGGATATGATTGAAGAAGTCTTCAACAGCTTTATGGAAGAGTAAGACTAGCCTAGTCTCGTTTCCAGAAATGGACAAGTGCGGGCGAAAAGCTAGCTAAACTTGACAGATGAAGGAAGTAGCCAAGGATCGGCTATTTTCCATCTCATATCATAAAGATTAGAAAGAGGAGCGAGTTGCAATTCAGATTTGAGTTCTGCTTCGCTGCTCTTTTTTAGGTAAAAAAATGAATGAAATTGAAGAATGGCTGAATAGCCGAATTGGTCTAAACTTTCGTTCGGGTCTAGGGCGGATGCAGCAGGCTGTAGCTCTTTTGGGAAATCCTGAGCAGAGTTTTCCAACGATTCATGTAACTGGTACAAATGGCAAAGGCTCTACTATTGCTTTCATGCGTCAGCTGTTTGCGGGGCATGGTCGCAAGACAGGGAGTTTTACCTCGCCTCATATGATTAGTATTCACGATCGGATTTGTATTAACGGTCAACCGATTGTTCCAGCTGATTTTATCCGTCTGGGTCAAGAGGTGCAAAAGATGGAGCAAGAACTGCTCGAAAGCCATGACCAGTTGTCCTATTTTGAAATTCTGACCTTGATTGCCTTTCTCTATTTCAAGGAGCAGGAAGTGGACATAGCCCTGATTGAGGTGGGGATCGGCGGACTCTTGGACACGACCAATGTCATTACGGGAGATATTGCGGCCATCAGCTCTGTTGGCTTGGACCACCAAGAGACTCTGGGAAGGAGCTTGACGGCGATTGCGAAGCAAAAGGCAGGGATTTTTAAGCCGGGGCGGCCAGCGGTCATCGGGCCACTGCCAGAGGAAGCGCGATTGGTTTGTGAACAGCGAGCTGAGGAGCTGGGAATAGAACTCTATCAGTATGGTCGCGATTTTTCTCTAACGAATCAGACTTTTTCTAATTCTACTATGGCCCTATCCAATCTTGAACTGGGACTCAAGGGGAGCTATCAGGAGGAAAATGCTGCGCTGGCCCTGCAGGCATTCCTACTCTTCATGCAGCAGCAGGGCTGGGAAATAGATTCTGCTAGGATTCGGACGGCCTTGCAGGAGACTCGGTGGGTAGGGCGCTTGGAAGAAGCTAGTCCAGGTATCTATCTTGATGGGGCTCACAATCTGCCCGCGCTGGAGAGGTTAGTGGAGTTTATCCAGAGCCAGAATGACAAAGAGTGCTTGCTTCTTTTCGGTGCTCTCAAGCGTAAGGACTATAGCGCCATGCTGGATTATCTGCGAGAGGCTCTGCCAAATGTTCAGTTGACGGTTACTTCCTTTTCTGATGGAGATTCCCTTGGTCAAGCTGAAGCGGAAGGCTTCTTATACATAGAGGATTATCGGCAGCTTATTCAGAATTTTCAGGAGAGACAAAACGATGATCAACTGCTTTTCATTACGGGCTCCCTCTATTTTATTGCAGAAGTCAGAGCTTATTTGACAAGTTTATAAATTGACCGCCAGAGTCCTGCTTTGGTACAATAAAGACAGAAGAAAAAGGAGAATACTATGGCAATTTCTAAAAAGTTAATTTTTTCGGGTCTAACTGCTGCGGCTGTTTTGGCCTTGGCAGCCTGCGGTTCTAATCAGAACCAGACGGCGCCTTCCTCTCAGTCTCAGTCAGCCGCTTCCAGCAAGCCAGCAGAGTCTTCGTCAGTAGCTAGCACGTCTAGTGCGGCCAATAACAGTTCATCTGCTTCAGCATCCTCTTCCGAGCAAGCAGCCAATGGCGAGCTGGATGGCAGCTACCAGACAAGTCATGAAGGCGATCAGCTGACCTTGCAGATTTCAGGCACCACTGGCCAGCTGACCAAGGTTGAGGCGGATGGTGAGCAGGAGATTGAACAGGTTCAGATTGATGCTACCAACCAGACCATGATCATCGGAGATGATGTCAAGCGCTATCGCATTGAGGGCAATCAGCTGACAATTGAGGATCTTTCCCAAGAACCTTATGATGATGACACACTGGTCTTTACGAAACAATGATGAAAGAGCCCTGTCTTGAATAGGGCTTTTCCTTTTATTAGTTGTAATCTTGCAGTGCGACTTAGAGGATAGTAGTATTCAAAAGCTGTACTTAGATTTTTATCAATCAGAAATACAGTTTGCATTGATATAAACGTTGTTTTAAGGCAATTTTACTGCTATACTAGAATATATGCAATGAGATAGGAGAGTGTATGACTTTCAGGAAATTCCGCTTATTAATGTCAAAATACGGTTTCAGCATCATTATTATGCTGCTGGAGCTGGTCTTTGTCTTTGTTGCGTTCTTCTATTTTAATGAGATTGCACCCAACTGGCTGTCAGTAGCGATGATTGTTTTCCTGTATATTGGGACTATTTTAGCGATTGTCAACCGCAATATGCCGCCTGAGAGCAAGGTGACTTGGCTCCTGATTGCTGTGGTACCCGTATTTGGCTTCCTGCTCTATCTGATGTTTGGTGAGCGGCGGCTGTCTAAAAAAGAAATGATTCAGCTGGAAAATATGGACTCCATGAAATTTCGCGAGGACAACAGCTATGAACTCCGTGTTCAGCTGAAAAAGGAAAACAAGTCAGCCTACGGTATTATCAAATCACTGCTGAGTATGGACAATAATGCGGATGTCTATGACGGTACAGCTTCTCGCTATTTCCCTATCGGAGAGGAGATGTTTGAGGCGATGCTGGCTGATCTGCGGGCTGCTGAGAAATTCATTTTTCTGGAATTTTATATCATTGATGAAGGTCTGGTGTGGGACAGTGTTCTGGAAATCTTGGTCGAAAAAGCTGCGCAGGGCGTTGAAGTCAAGTTGCTCTATGATGATATTGGCTGCATGGCTACTTTGCCAGGCGATTATACGCGTAAGCTGCGCAAGATGGGCATCGAGGCTTATAAGTTTAACAAGGTGATTCCGCGAATGACGGTATCCTACAACAACCGTGACCACCGCAAGATTTTGGTCATTGACGGTCAGGTTGGCTATACTGGCGGCATTAATCTAGCTGACGAGTATATCAATCATATCGTTCGTTTTGGCCACTGGAAAGATGGCGGTGTGCGCTTGGAAGGTCGGGCAGTCAAAGCTCTGACGCGGCTCTTTCTCATGAACTGGTATATCAACCGCGGGGAAATCACAGACTTTGACAAGTACCATCTGGAAAATAAAGCTGTTGAAGGCAAAGGGCTTTACGTTCCCTATGGCAGCGGGCCTAAGCCTATTTATAAGGGTCAGGTTGGCAAAACGGTCTATCAAAATATCATCAGTCAGGCTACGGACTATGTCTACATTTCCACGCCTTATCTGATTATTGACTATGACCTGACGGAGGATATTAAGAATGCTGCTATGCGGGGAGTGGATGTCCGCATCGTGACCCCTTTCATTCCGGACAAGAAGTTGATTCAGATTGTTACCCGCGGAGCCTATCCGGATCTGATGGAAGCAGGGGTTAAGATCTTTGAGTACACGCCAGGTTTTATCCACAGTAAGAACGTGGTGGCTGATGATGAATTTGCTGTGGTAGGGACGATTAACTTTGATTACCGCAGTCTGGTGCACCACTATGAAAATGCAGTTCTGATGTACCATACGGAGAGTATCCCAGCTATCAAGGAAGATTTTGAAGCCATTTTTGAGGCTTCTGAGGAAATTCTTCCTGAAAATCTTGATAGCAGCTGGTATCGTCGCCTTATCAAAGAAATCATGCAGCTCTTTGCACCTATGCTCTAATGCCGGAGGAGGGTAAGTTCTGCAGAAATATACAGAAAATCTGAGGCGGAAGTCTCAGATTTTTTTGTATGTGCTTTTGCGGTTTGTGCTGAGATATCTTTTTGTCATTCTCACTTTTATATGGTGACAGATTTTTGCTCTGTTTTTACGAATGTAAAAAATAAAGGAATTTTTTAAGATGACAATGGAGAAAATTTCCAGTCAGCCGTTTGCTTATGAAACGAGAGAATATCGCTGTTTTCGGGAATTGGAGGAGCTGGCTAGAAGCTATAATGCTCAGAAGAAGGGTCAAGAGAAAGCTGACAGGAGGACAGGAATTTGATATACTAGATGGGACTGATATCAAGGAGAATATTTTATATGCATGATACAACGGAAGAAAAAGTTTTAGAGGTTTCAGAGGAGCAGCTAACTAGGGCTGAAAGGTCTGAGCAAAAAATTACCAAGCCAGAGCCAACGCCCTATTTTTTGACGCTCTGGTGCAGTTTGGCTATCAGCCTGCTAAGTGTGGTCAATCCTTTTTTGACCAATCTAGCAACGAATTTACAAAGTCAGAATCTCTATGCCGGTTGGGCCATGACTCAGGGGCAGGTGCCTTATTCGCAAATATATGGAACTAGTGGCCTGCTTTACTATCTGATGGCTTGGACCAGCAGTCTGGCTTTTGGCCAGCTTTTGTGGATGGTCTTTCAGACGCTGGCTCTGTGGCTGGCTGGACTTTTCCTGCACAAGACCTTGGTGCTCTTACAGCCTAAACAGGATTTATCGCGCAGCCTCCTGCTGCTCTTTTACCTGCTAGTCTTTGCCCTTGGATTTGGCGGTCTTTACTCTAATATTTTTGTTCTGCCCTTTATTTTTTGGGATCTATCTTTCTTGGTGCGCTATCTGCAGGATTCAATCAAGGACGAAAAGTTCATTGTCTATGGAGCATTTGGAGCTCTTGCTTTTATGATTGATCCGGTTTCCAGCCTAGTCTTCTATTCTTTGACTGCTCTGGTGCTTTTGGTCTACAATATCGCGACCAAGCGAGCAGCTCAAGGTTTTTATCAGCTCTTGGCAGGCCTCTTTGGCTTCTCAGTGATTTTTTATCCTATCGGCTACTTTACTGTTGCCAATCAAACCTTTGGCCAGGCTATCAGTCAGGTGACCTATGCTTGGGATTCCATCAGCTTGATTGGCAGTCATAGTATTTCTAATTTGGTTTATTATGGCTTGCTGACGGTTGGTCTAGGTTTCATTTCTGCTTTGGGTGCCAATCTCTTTTCAAGGGAAAAGGGGCAAGCAACCAGCCTGCGCGTCTTGCGCTTTATCGGTCTGCTAGGGCTCTTCATTACTGTCTTTGCGGCTTTTATCCTGCAAGATCAAGGCAGTTATCAACTGCTTCCGGCTCTGCCTTTTGCCATGATTCTTTTTGCTTTGTGGTTCAATAAAGGCAAGCAGCAGGCACCGGGGCGTCACCGCCGGGATCGCCGTCGTCCTACCATGTGGACTTCCTATCTCTCAGGCCAGTTCTTTCTGCCGCTCTTAGCCATCTTTTATCTGATTGGCTATCCTTTGGTGAATGAGTATATCCTTTCCAGCGGTGTATCTGCTGAAAGAAGCGAGGCGGCTCAGTATATTAAGGAAAAGACCAAGGATGGGGATACCATCTATGCCTGGGACACCTCGGCTAGTCTGTATCAAAAGAGCGGCCGCCTATCAGCTGTTTCTCTCTTGTCTCCAACTTTGTATGTGGGAACGGCTGAAAATCGTCTAGGTCTTCAGAAGGGACTTGAAAACAGCCAGCCCAAGTATATCTTGGTTAACAATGATATCAAATTACTGTCAGATGTGAAGCAGCTAATTTCCCAAAATTACAAGGAAGTTGACCTCAAACTCGACCGTTTCAAGCTTTATCAACTTAAATAGTAAAAAATCAATATGTTGTGTCTAAAGTTAAAAATTAACTTTTTTTCCACAACATATTGATTTTTAATTTTAACGTGTTATAATGAGACTTGTATCGACTTATTTAAAAAATACTGTTCTTTGGATGAAGAGCTATCGGAGAATTCCTAGAAATATCTCCCTAACTATCTGGTCTGAAGAGACTTGATTTGTCCTAAGGGCAGGAAAAGGAAGTGTTCATGATGATTTTAAGGGAAGAGAAGTTTGAAACTGCTCCAGCGATTTATGTGGAGAAGAGGGATGGCCGCAGGGTGGCTTTTGATGTGTCAAAGATCTATAAGGCTATGGTGCGGGCAGCTCAAGAAGTCGGTCCGCTGAATCCGATGCTGGAAGCCAAGCTAGAAGCTATCACAGACCGCATTGTGGCAGAAATTAGCAGTCGCTTCGCTAAGTATGTCAAAATCTATGAGATTCAGAACATCGTTGAGCATGAGCTTTTAAATGCCAAGGAATACGCCATTGCGGAGAACTACATCACTTACCGCACCCAACGGGATTTTGAGCGCTCAAAAGCGACAGACATCAACTTTACTATTGACAAGCTTCTCAACAAAGATCGTACGGTAGTCAATGAGAATGCTAATAAAGACAGTGATGTTTTCAATACCCAACGGGATTTGACTGCTGGGATTGTCGGCAAATCCATCGGCCTTAAGATGTTGCCGCCTCATGTGGCCAATGCTCACCAGAAGGGGGACATCCACTACCATGATTTGGATTATAGCCCTTATACGCCGATGACGAACTGCTGTCTAATTGACTTTGACGGCATGCTGAAAAATGGCTTCAAGATTGGGAATGCAGAAGTAGAGAGTCCCAAGTCTATTCAGACTGCGACAGCGCAAATCTCGCAGATTATTGCCAATGTAGCTTCCAGCCAGTACGGTGGCTGTTCGGCCGATCGAATTGATGAGGTCTTGGCGCCCTATGCTGAGCTTAATTATCAAAAGCATCTCAAGGATGCAGAGCAATGGGTTTTGCCGGATAAGCAGAAAGAGTACGCTTGGGCGAAGACCAAGAAGGATATCTACGATGCCATGCAGTCGCTGGAGTATGAGATTAATACTCTCTTTACCTCTAACGGTCAGACTCCTTTTACTTCACTGGGCTTTGGTCTGGGGACCAATCGTTTTGAGCGGGAAATTCAGAAGGCTATTCTCAATATCCGTATCAAGGGACTGGGAAGCGAGCACCGCACAGCAATTTTCCCTAAGCTGATTTTCACCCTTAAGCGTGGGCTCAATCTCGAGCCGGGAACGCCGAACTATGACATCAAAGAACTGGCTCTGGAGTGTGCCACTAAACGCATGTATCCAGATGTCCTCTCCTATGACAAGATTATCGACTTGACTGGTTCTTTCAAGGTGCCGATGGGTTGCCGTTCTTTCCTGCAAGGCTGGAAGGATGAAAATGGCCAGGAAGTCAACTCCGGCCGTATGAATCTAGGTGTCGTTACTGTCAATCTGCCACGGATTGCGCTTGAATCCGAGGGGGATTTGGATAAATTCTGGGAACTTTTTAACGAGCGGATGAATATCGCTGAAGATGCTTTGGTCTACCGTGTGGAGCGGACCAAGGAAGCCAGTCCAGCCAATGCACCGATTCTTTATCAGTATGGGGCTTTTGGCCAACGCTTGGGCAAGTATGATCAGGTAGACCAGCTCTTTACTCACCGTCGTGCAACGGTTTCCCTGGGCTATATCGGTCTGTATGAAGTGGCAGCAGTCTTTTATGGCGGTAATTGGGAGACCAATCCAGAAGCCAAGGACTTTACGATTGCTATTGTCAAAGATATGAAGCGTCGGGTGGAAGAGTGGTCCGAGCAGTATGACTATCATTTCTCTGTTTACTCAACGCCATCTGAAAGTCTGACCGACCGTTTCTGTCGTTTGGATACAGAGAAGTTTGGCGTCGTTCCAGACATTACTGACAAGGAGTACTATACTAACTCCTTCCACTACGATGTGCGCAAGAATCCAACACCTTTTGAAAAGCTGGACTTTGAGAAGATTTATCCTGAAGTGGGAGCCTCAGGTGGCTTTATCCATTACTGTGAATATCCTGTGTTGCAGCAAAATCCCAAGGCACTGGAAGCTGTTTGGGACTATGCCTATGACCGGGTTGGCTATCTGGGAACCAATACACCGATTGACCGTTGTTACAAGTGTAACTTTGAGGGAGATTTTACGCCGACCGAGCGGGGCTTCACCTGTCCAAACTGTGGCAACAGCGATCCCAAGACGGTTGATGTGGTCAAGCGGACCTGCGGTTACTTAGGAAATCCGCAAGCCCGTCCAATGGTCAATGGCCGACACAAGGAAATATCAGCTCGGGTCAAGCACATGAATGGCTCGACTATTAAGTACGAAGGAAATTAAGATGGGAAAGTATCAATTGGATGACAAAGGAAAGGCTCAGGTGCAGCGTTTCCATGAAAAACATTCGCAGGGCGGCAGCAGCAAAAAAGAACGATTAGCCAAACTGCGTCAGCAATTTTTAGAAAAGAACAAGAAACAATAGAAGTCAGAGTGGGGCGCAAGGTGGCCTCACTCTCTTCGTATCAGGAGGTACTATGGAGCTGAGACGACCGGAACTAGGAGACAAGGAAAAGATTTTAGAGATGCTGGCTGACTTTGAAGCAGCTGGTAGCCGACAGGACGGCTTCTTTGGCGGAGCAGATTTTGTCTATGAGGACTGGCTGGAGACGATTCAGCTAGCTGAGGCAGGTCTAAGCTTGCCAGAAGGTTTTGTGCCTTACATCCAACTAATCTCTTTTGCTGCGGATGGTCAGGCTGTGGGCTTTCTCAATCTGCGCTTGCGGCTCAATGACTTTTTGCTCCAAGAAGGCGGGCATATCGGCTATAGTATCCGTCCTTCTGCGCGTGGGAAAGGATTGGCAAAGGAGCAGCTGCGACAAGGTTTGCAAGTAGCCAAAAGTAAAAATATAAAACGAGTCCTAGTAACTTGCGATAGTGACAATGCTGCCAGTCGAGCAGTGATTCTGGCTAATGGCGGAGCTTTAGAGGATATTCGAGGCGGGAAAGAGCGCTACTGGATCGATGTCAATTAAGGAGGGAATATGGAGCTAAGACGACCAACTTTGGAAGATAAAGATGCGATTTTAGAGATGATTGCGGAGTTCGATGAAGCAAAATCCTATATGCATGGTGGCATGGGCTCCACTTGGAAGCGAGCAAAGGATTATGAGGATTGGTTGAAAATTATAGAACAGAAGGAAGATGTGGCAAACTTGCCAGCAGGTTGGGTTGCTGCCATCCAATTTTTGTCCTTTGATGAGACCGGCTTGCCTCTGGGCTTTTTAGCCCTGCGCTTGTCCTTGAATGACAAATTATTTGTAGAGGGTGGGCATATTGGTTATTCTATTCGGCCCAGTCAACGCAGAAAGGGCTTGGCCAAGTTGCAGTTAGAGCTAGGACTGGCAGAGGCTCGAAAGCAAGGACTAGGACGAGTGCTGATTACCTGCGATGAAGATAACGAAGCCAGCCGCCGCACCATTCTCTCCGCTGGTGGAGTTTACGAAAATACAATCGACAGAAGTCAGCGCTACTGGATTGATTTGGAGGATGAAGATGAACAATCCTAAACCTCAAGAATGGAAAAGTGAGGAGCTGAGCAAGGGGCGAATCATTGACTATAAGGCCTTTAACTTTGTGGATGGCGAAGGTGTCCGCAACTCTCTCTATGTCAGTGGCTGTATGTTCCACTGTGAGGGCTGCTATAATGCAGCAACTTGGTCTTTCAACGCCGGCATTCCTTATACACAAGAACTGGAGGAGCAGATTATGAAAGATTTGGCGGAACCCTATGTGCAGGGGCTGACCCTCCTAGGCGGCGAGCCTTTTCTCAATACAGGCATTCTCCTGCCCTTGGTCAAGCGGATTCGGAGAGAGCTTCCAGACAAGGATATCTGGTCCTGGACGGGCTACACCTGGGAGGAGATGATGCTGGAAACGGAGGATAAGCTGGAGTTGCTGAGCCTGATTGACATCCTAGTAGACGGCCGTTTTGACATTACCAAGAAGAATCTCATGTTACAGTTTCGTGGATCTTCCAATCAGCGAATCATTGATGTGCAGAAGTCCCTTCAGTCAGGTCAGGTAGTCATCTGGAACAAGCTAAATGATGGCCTCCAGGCCTATGAGCAAGTTGACAGGGATAAGATGCTTTAAAAAAGAGGTTGCGCCTCTTTTTTTTATTGTCAAAAGTCATAAAATATAAGGTCAACAAGAACAAAGAAGAAATTTACCGAAAATTAAGACATTCCGTCCTTTTTTGTTAACAAATTTTGAAAAAAATCCAAATATTTTAAAATATTTGGGTTAATAAAAGTATATTTGTGGTATAATAAAATGTATTTATATTCAGGGAGTAAAAAGGGAGAATTATGAATCACCATAGGAAAATTATGCCTACTTCAAAAAAAGGACGGAAGCTCAGGCTCTTTAATGCCGCCTTGCTTGTATTAGCGGCCCTCATTTCAGGCTTATTAATTTTTTCAATATTTAAAAATAATGTTCTAGCATTTCATCACCTAAACCTTATTATAACAGTTGTTCTAGGGGTCGTAGTTCTTCTATCCTCCTTTTTTGTATGGAAAAATATATTTCAAGTTTTCACTCTGATATTACTTTTTTTAGTTTTGATTGTAACTTCAGGTGGAATGTATGGTTTAAAAACTCTCATCGACTTGTCGAACGGGGTCAATTCATCATCCAATTACTCTGACATTGAAATGGGAGTCTATGTCAGATCTGATAGTGAGATTACGGATATCAGCCAGATTCAAAATGTAATGGCTCCAACTGGGAATGGAGATGGAGAAAATATTAATTCTTTAATAGAGCATCTTAAAAAGACCAAGAGTCTAGAAATCTCAGTAACAAGTACCTCATCCTATATTGCTGCTTACAAAGGGCTAGTTAATCATGAGTCAGAAGCAATTGTTTTAAATAATTCTTTTGAAGACATGCTGGCTTCCCATGATGCTGACTATGCTTCAAAGATAAAGAAAATCTATACTTATAAAATCACCCGTCAAGTAGAGACTGGCAAGCGCAGCGATGCTGCTGATGCGGATGTCTTCAATATCTATGTCAGTGGTATTGACACTTATGGGTCTATCTCATCTGTCTCTCGTTCCGATGTCAATATCATCATGACGGTCAATCGCAAGACCAAGAAAGTCCTCTTGACTACAACTCCTCGTGATTCTTATGTGGCGATTGCAGACGGAGGAGCTGGGCAGATGGACAAGCTGACCCATGCAGGGATTTACGGAGTAGATGCTTCTGTCCACACGCTGGAAAATCTTTACGGCATTCGCATTGACTACTACGTTCGTCTGAACTTTACTTCCTTCCTCAAGCTGGTAGACCTGCTGGGAGGGATTGATGTTGAAAATGACCAAGAATTTACCAGCCGACATGGCAATCATCATTTTCCAGTAGGGAAAGTCCATATGAACTCAGACCAGGCATTAGGTTTTGTTCGCGAGCGTTACTCTCTTCAGGGTGGCGACAATGACCGCGGGAAAAATCAAGAAAAAGTTATCGAAGCAGTCATTAAAAAGCTGACTTCAACTAGTGCTTTGAAGAACTACAACGAGATTATTTCCGGCTTGCAGGACTCTATTCAGACCAATATGGAGCTGCCTGTTCTTATGAATCTGGTCAATACCCAGCTGGAGTCAGGTGGAAGCTATCAAGTTCAGTCACAAGCCATCAGCGGAAATGGCCGCATGGATCTACCATCCTATGCTATGCCAGATTCCAATCTCTACATGATGGAAATCCAACCGGAAAGCCTTGATAATGCTAAGGCAGTGATTCAGCAGGTAATGGAAGGGAAAACGCCATGATTGACATCCATTCTCATATTATCTTTGATGTGGACGATGGTCCTAAGACTCTTGAGGAAAGTAAAGAGCTACTTGAGGAAAGTTATCGTCAGGGAGTTCGGACGATTTTTTCGACTTCCCACCGTCGAAAGGGTATGTTTGAGACATCTGAGGAAAAGATTCAAGAGCATTTCCAAAAGGTTAAAGAACTAGCACCACTTATTGCGCCAGATCTTAATATTCTTTATGGTGCAGAAATTTATTACACTAGTGATGTTTTAGAAAAATTAGAGCAGGGGTTGCTTCCTACATTAGGAGAAACCCAATATGTGTTAATCGAGTTTAGTATGGCGACTCCGTATAAGGAGATTCATACAGGTTTGGGAAATATTCTTCGCTTAGGCTTGACACCAGTTGTTGCCCACATTGAACGCTATCATTGTCTGGAACGTGATGAAAGGAAAGTTCAAGAGTTGATTGATATGGGTTGTTATACTCAGATTAACAGCTCTAGTGTTTTAAAACCAAAACTATTTGGCGATTCCTACAAATTTATGAAGAAGCGTGCTCACTTCTTTTTGGAGAGAGATTTAGTCCACTTTGTTGCGAGCGATATGCATAATATAAGTAAACGACCAACTTATATGAAAGAAGCCTTTGACTTAGTTGAAAAAAAATATGGTTCACAACGGGCGACAGCCTTGTTTGGAGCTAATCAGCAGAAACTATTGAACAATGAATTAATTTAGGAGGATTCATGGAAAAGAAAGAAAATCAAATGATGGAAATAGACGTTCTCTCAATGCTTAGAACCTTATGGTTAAAGAAGTTCACCATTGTATTAGGAGCGGTGGTGTTCGCTTTGTTGGCTTTAGGCTATAGCGCTTTTATTGCGCCTAAAGTTTATCAAACTACGACCCGAATCTATGTGGTTAGCCGACAAAACACGACTGAATCGGCTTTGACTAATCAAGATTTGCAGGCTGGTTCTTATTTAGTAAAAGACTTCAAGGAAATTATTTTATCGCAAGCTGTGCTATCTCAGGCAATTAGTGATTTACAATTGAAGATTTCCCCAGCAGAGCTTGCTAAGAATATATCTGTCTCAGTGCCTGTGGATACTCGTATAGTCTCTATTACAGTTAAAAATAAAAGTCCAGAGGAAGCTGCACGTATTGCAAATTCCTTGCGTAATGTTGCAGCAGAAAAAATTATTGAAGTAACAAAGGTTCCAGATGTAACAACACTAGAGGAAGCTGAAATTCCTAAAGAGCCTTCTTCTCCTAATATTCGCCGAAACATTCTTTTGGGATTTTTAGTTGGAGGACTAGTTTTTGCTCTTGTTATTATCACTGTAGAGTTAGTAGACGATCGAGTGAAGAAACCAGAAGATATTGAGGATATTTTAGGTCTAACTCTTCTAGGGGTTGTACCTGATATGAAGAAAATGTGAGGGAGAGAAAATGGCAGTTTTAGAATTAGTAAGAAAGAGAAGAGACTTAGTAAAGTTAACAGAAGAATACTATAATGCGCTCAGTACTAATGTTCAATTGAGTGGTGCGAACATTAAGGTAGTTGAAGTAACTTCTGTCATGCCGAATGAAGGGAAGTCGACGACATCTACCAATCTAGCGATTGCATTTGCTCGGTCTGGGTATAAGACTTTGTTAATTGATTCGGATATCCGTAACTCTGTGATGTCAGGCGTTTTTAAGAGTCATGGTAAGGTTTTAGGATTGACAGATTTTTTATCAGGGCAGTCAGATGTTAAGGCTATCTTGAATACTACAGATATTGCCAATTTGCATATTATTTTAGCTGGACAGCCTTCCCCTAATCCGACTGGATTGCTGCAAAGTAAGAATTTTGAAATTTTATTAGAAGCTCTCCGTACTCGCTATGATTACATTATCATCGATACATCACCAATTGGGTTAGTTATTGATGCTGCTATTATTGCTCAGAAATGTGATGCAAGTTTGTTAGTGACAGAAGCTGGGGCTGTCAAGCGTAAAGCAGTAGCTAAGGCGAAAGAACAGTTGGCACAGACAGGAACACCGTTTCTAGGTGTTGTACTAAATAAATTTAATGTTCAACTAGAGCGTTATGGCTCCTATGGTTCTTATGGAGGTTATGGGGACTACGGAAATTATGGGAAATAGAAATTCATAAATGTTTAGGATGGTTAGGAGCTTCTTATGTTTAAAGATAGGAAAGAATTTCAAAAAGCAGAACTTGGCTTTATTCAGCTTTTTGTCGTACTCTTTACTGGCTTTTTAGTAAGTCCTTTAAAAGAAACGGAGATTAATCAGTCTAGTATTTTAGTGTTGTCATTACTGCATATCATTGCTTTTTATGCGAGTGATTTCTACTATGAAATATTAAAACGAGGCTATTTAGAAGAATTTATTTTCACTATAAGATACAGCATCTTTTATAGCTTAGCAATTAGTTTTGTTTCTTTTATGATGGAAGATCGATTTTCGATATCTAGAAGAGGACTTGTCTACTTTGTTATTATAAATGCCACGTTAGTTTATTTTGTTAACTTGGCTTTTAAACGTTATCATAAGTCAGTCTATCCCAATTTAAAAAATAGTAAAAGAATTTTTCTAATTACTGCAGGAAATGCTTTGGAAAAAGTTTTTGATCGTTTACAGAGTTCGTCAGATATAGGGGGAAAAATTGTAGCAGTGTCTTTACTAGATGACGCTCCTTTTAGTAGCCCTAATACAAAAAATGTTCCCAAAGAGCAAATTATCTCTTTTGCGACACGTGAAGTAGTAGATGAAGTATTTATTAATCTTCCGAATGAAAGCTACAATATTGGTGAATTCGTTTCACAATTTGAAGCGATGGGAATTGATGTTTCTGTAAATATCAATGGATTAAGTTTTATTTCTATGGGAGAGAAACGGGTTCGAGAAGTTGCGGGTTTGAGTGTAGTCACTTTTTCAACAAACTTTTATAAGTATGGCCATGTGTTAGCGAAACGTATGTTGGATATTATTGGTTCTCTGGTCGGTCTCTTCTTCTGTGGCTTAGTTGCGCTTGTTTTAGTTCCACTTATCAAGAAAGATGGAGGGCCTGCTATCTTTGTGCAGGAGAGAATTGGAAAGAATGGACGACGCTTCAAGTTCTATAAGTTCCGGTCAATGTATACTGATGCGGAGGAACGGAAAAAAGATTTAATGTCGCAAAATACCATGGTCGGCGGAATGTTTAAAGTCAATGATGATCCACGGGTGACCCCTATAGGACGCTTTATTCGTAGAACCAGTTTGGACGAACTACCGCAGTTTTACAACGTTTTGATTGGTGATATGAGTCTGGTTGGGACACGACCGCCAACTGTGGATGAGTACGAGCAATATACACCAGAGCAAAAACGGCGTCTTAGTTTTAAGCCAGGAATCACAGGTCTTTGGCAGGTTAGCGGCCGTAGTCAAATTACAGACTTTAATGAAGTGGTACGCTTGGATGTTGCTTATATAGATGAATGGACGATTTGGTCAGACATCAAAATTTTGCTAAAGACATTTAGAGTCGTATTGGCTAGAGATGGAGCAAAGTAGGGGGAATTGTTTTTCGTAGTTAGGAGGAGTATGAAAAAGTCAGTCTATATCGTGGGATCTAAAGGTATCCCAGCTAAATATGGTGGATTTGAGACCTTTGTTGAGAAGTTAACTTCCTGCCAGGGAAATTCTAATATCCAGTACTATGTGGCTTGTATGAAGGAGAATTCAGCCAAGTCTGGGATTTCAGAAGATATTTTCGAGCACAACGGGGCTATTTGCTATAATATTGACGTGCCTAAGATTGGCCCAGCTCGAGCAATTGCCTACGATATTGCTGCACTAAATAAGGCTATTGAACTAGCTAAGCACAATCAAGATTCTGAGCCGATTTTCTACATTTTAGCTTGTAGAATTGGACCTTTTATCGGGAGTATCAAAAAGAAAATCAAAGCACTAGGGGGCAAGATACTTGTCAATCCCGATGGCCATGAATGGCTGCGAGCTAAATGGAGCATGCCAGTGCGCAAGTATTGGAAAATTTCCGAGGCGCTGATGGTTAAGCATGCAGATCTCTTGGTTTGTGATAGTGAGAATATCGAATCTTACATAAAAGCAGACTATGTGAGATATGCCCCAAAGACGACCTACATTGCCTATGGGACGGATACAAGCAAGTCTGAGCTGTCTGCTAACGATGAAAAAGTTCAGTCATGGTACCGGAAAAACGGAATTACTGAGAATGAGTATTACTTAGTTGTTGGGCGCTTTGTGCCAGAAAATAACTACCAAGCCATGATAAAGGGGGTTATGGCATCTCATTCTAAAAAAGACTTTGTTCTGATTACCAATGTTGAAGAAAACAAGTTTTACAATCAGTTGCTCAAAGACACAGGATTTGATAAAGATCCTAGAGTTAAGTTTGTTGGGACAGTTTATGACCAAGAATTGCTCAAGTACATTCGGGAGAATGCATTTGCCTATCTTCATGGCCACGAAGTTGGTGGGACAAATCCGTCTCTATTGGAGGCCTTGGCATCTACTAAATTAAATCTCTTATTGGATGTTGGTTTTAATCGTGAAGTAGGTCAGGATAGTGCTATCTACTGGAAAAAAGATGAACTAGCAGATGTGATTGAAAAAGTAGAGGAACTGTCACCGGAAGTAATCGCAGATTTGGATAGAAAATCAAATCAGCGCATTGCGGATGCATTTACCTGGGAGAAGATAGTAACAGATTACGAAAGCTTATTTGAAGGATAGGAAATGAAACGGATTTTATACTTACATGCTGGGGCAGAAATGTATGGGGCAGACAAGGTATTGTTGGAGCTCATTAAGGAACTGGATAAAGATGAATTTGATCCTCATGTAATCCTGCCAAATGATGGTCCGCTAGTAGAGTCTTTGCGACAGGTTGGAGCTCAGGTTAGCGTGCTGGATTACCCGATTTTACGAAGGAAGTATTTTAATCCCAAAGGCATTGCCGACTATATTCGCTCTTATAATTTCTATGCTAAGCAAATCGCCCTCTATGCTCGAGAACACAGTATAGATATGGTTCACAATAATACAGCGGCTGTTTTGGAGGGCATCTATTTGAAACGCAAGCTCAAGCTGCCTTTGATTTGGCATGTTCATGAGATCATCGTCAAACCCAAAGCTATTTCTGACTTTATCAATATGCTCATGGGACGATATGCAGACAAGATTGTGACGGTGTCCCAAGCGGTCGCTAATCATATCAAGCAGTCTCCCTTTATCAAAGATAGCCAAGTGGAAGTGATTTATAACGGTGTCGATAATGCTGTCTATTATCCAAAGGATGCGTCTTCTATTCGTGAAAAATTTGACATTGCGCAAGATGCACTTGTGATTGGCATGATTGGTCGGGTCAATGCTATCAAAGGACAAAATGATTTCATAGAAGCAGTCGAGCCACTTTTGGAAAAGAATGAGCAAGCGGTGGCTTTCCTAGCTGGAGGTGTTTTTCCTGGTGAAGAATGGCGCTTAGAAGAACTAGATAAGAGAATAGCTTCTTCATCTGTTGTGTCACAAATTCATCGTATTGATTACTACGATAAGACTTCTGAACTTTATAATATGTTTGATATCTTTGTCTTACCAAGTATAAAACCTGATTCCCTACCTACAGTAGTCCTAGAAGCCATGGCTTGTTCAAAACCAGTTGTTGGTTATAACAATGGGGGAATAGCTGAAATGGTAGTAGATGACAAAAGTGGTTGCTTAGTCAAACCAAATCGTCCTCAAGAACTTTCTAATGCCATTTCTCTCTTACTAGATAGTTCTGAAAAAAGAGAAAAATTTGGGCGAGTAGGATATCAGAGACAAAAAGAGCTGTTTTCTTTGGAGAGTTACATCAAGAACTTTTCGGAGTTGTATAAAACAGATAGAAAAGATTAGTTATGAATAAAATAGATTTTGTTGTTACTTGGGTTGATGGGAATAATCCTGTGTGGCAAGAAAAAAAATCAATCTATGATGGCTCGGTTAATACTTCTAAACAGAGTATGAATTCAGTCAAGGCTTACCGAGAATGGGGGACCTTTAAATATTGGTTTAGAGGAGTTGAAAAATTTGCTCCTTGGGTCAATAAGGTCTACCTCGTGACCGACCAGCAAAAGCCAAGCTGGTTAGATATAAATAGTGAAAAATTGGTGTTGGTAGATCATACAGAGATTATCTGTAATGACTACCTGCCAGTTTTTTCTGCCAATCCTATCGAAAGTAACATCCATCGAATCCCTGGTCTCTCAGAGCATTTTGTTTTTTTTAATGACGATATGTATTTGACAGCTCCAGTCGAGCCGACAGATTTTTTCTCAGAGGATGGTTTACCCAAATATAATACGGCTCTTTCACCGATTATTCCTGAGCGATATGGAACGGGGAATTTTCAGATAAATGACATGGAGATTGTCACTAGCTATTTCAGTCGAAATGAAATTTTGAAGAATGGCCAATTCTTTGATCCAAAGCAGGGATTAAAAAGTATCGTTAAGTCGCTACTATATAGAAACAGTCGGTTTATCTGTGGTTTCTGGGAGAGTCATCTGCCCTATCCTCTACTAAGATCAACGATGAACTTGGTATGGGAAAAGGAAAAAGCTGTCTTGGAAAGAACCTCGGCTAGTCGCTTTAGAAATCCTTCTGATACCAATGTTTGGCTCTTTAAGTATTGGCAGATTGCCAGTGGTCAATACGCTGTCGGAAATCCTAAGTTGGGGGGACTCTTTTCTTTGGATAATGCCGGACCAGATTTTTGGAAGATACTAAATTCTGGCAAATACCAAATTATGTGTATCAATGATGGATTTAACATTCAAGACGAGGAGCAGGTGATGACAGACTTTATCAAGGCTATGGATCAACTGCTTCCAGATAGAAGCTCATTTGAGATTTAAACTGTAAAACTAAGTAAGAGAAAGAAAAGAAAATATGATCTCGGTAATTGTGCCTGTTTATAATGTGGAGGACTACCTTCATTATGCCATGGAGAGTTTGGAACATCAGACTTACAAGGATATGGAAGTCCTCTTGATTGATGATGGCTCGAGTGATGGATCAGGACAGTTATGTGACCAGTATGCCCAGCAGTATGATTGGGTGACTAGCTACCACAAGGTGAATGGTGGATTGTCTGATGCTCGTAACTATGGGGTCTTGAAAGCCAAGGGTAACTGGATTACCTTCCTTGATCCGGACGACTATTTGGAACCTTGCACCTTAGAACTGCTAGCAGAGCTACAAAATCGTACCCAAGCAGATATGGTTAGTTGTAAAGTAGAGCCGACAGCTCACTATCATCGTTCTCAAAATTTTCACTTTGAAAAGCTTGATCTAGACCAAGTTAAGGTCTACAACAAGGCAAAGGCTCTAACTGAGATGCTTTACGGGGACCTTGTAACGGTCTCTGCTTGTGGTAAACTCTATCGGAAAGAACTACTTGAAAAAACTCCCTTCCCCAAGGGGCGCATCTACGAAGACCTCTATGTTATCAGCGAGCATCTCAATCAAGCCCAATCCGTGGCCTTGTACCATCTTCCGATTTACCATTATTACCATAGACCTGGTAGCATTACTGCCTCGGCTTTCACACCCAAACAATATGAGTTTTACGAAGCAATTAATCATTTAAAAGAGGTTGTGAATACAGCCTATCCTGAGAGTTCTGAACTCCAAGAAGCCATCATTTCACGCTTCTTTACGGGAAGTCTTCTTATCTTTACGATGATTCAGGATGGAAATCCATCAGAGTTCAAGCGTCTTCAGGAACAGACAAGACCTTATTTGTCTCTTGTCTTGAAGAATGCTAGAGTTAGTAAGAAACGTAAGATTTTGTATGTTTTAATTACTAAGTATCCACGACTCTATTTTCACTTTAAAAGGTGGAAAAAAAGAATGCAATGAAAAATTGAAAGAAGTATTAGAGATTAGAAAAGGAAAAAGAAAATGTTAAGGATTGAACGTGATAAATTGCTTGTAACAGCAGTTTTAATAGTGTTAATTTCTATAGATATGATAAACACTTCTATGTTAGCACCGATTTTGCCTAATATTCCTAATGTGCTTCCTTTTTTGGCGATTTTGTTACTAGCTGTACGTTTTTCTTATATTCGCCACTATTCTTTAAGTTATTTAATTTTTGCGCCATTTCTTATTTTTGTAGGATTTATGGTTTATTATAAAGCTGGAAATCTTAATGCTTTAATGTATACGATGCTGATTGTCTTTCTTTATGATGCTGATATGGAAAGTGTGCTCAAAACGTATACTATAACAGCCTTGTTTTTTGTCGTATTAATTACTGTACTATCCTCAATAGGAGTCATTCCAAACTTGCAGTTCGTTCAGTCTAGATCTGCCGGAGTTGTTGTTCGCAATTCCTTTGGATTTATTTATCCAACGGACTTTGCTTCCCATTGTTTCTATCTTTATACTGCTTTTTCTTACATCTTTAGAAAAAGATTTATTATTTTACGAACTTTTTTAGGATTGGGACTATCCTATTTTATCATTCGTTATTGCGACGCTCGTCTGAACGCGGCATCTATAGCTATAATGTCTCTCATTTTCCTTTATTTTTATATCCGAAAGAATAAGCCATTACGACTTTTTGCAGTACTCCCTTTGTCAGCGGGTATAGCATCGTCAGTCATGATCTATCTGTCCAATAAGTTTACTTGGTCCCAGCCTATATATGTTGCATTAAATAACTTTTTTAGCATGAGATTGCATTTAGGCCATGAAGCATTTAAAAAATATGACATTCAATGGTTTGGTACTCGTGGAATATCATTTGTTGGTTATGGAGGACGTACAGAATCCGTATTGAGCTATGACTATGTAGACTCTTCCTATGTTCAGATGTTGTTTACCTATGGGATGATTCCAGTAATTCTATTGGTTTGTCTATATATGATGCGGTCGTGGACCCTTTATCGTGAAAAAGATCATCTATTACTTGCTGTTTTGTCTTTGATTGCGGTCAACTGTATGTTTGAAGCCTTCTGGGTTCGTCCGTCTTATAATATTTTTATGTTTATTACATTTGCAGCATTGCCAGTGGGAGAACTGTTATCAAAGAAATCTAAAACGAGGAACTCTGTGTGAGAGTATTAAAAAATTATTTATACAATCTATCTTATCAGTTGCTAATAATTGTTTTACCAGTCATTACTACGCCTTATATCACTCGAGTTTTTTCATCTAGCGCCTTAGGTTCCTACGGATACTACAACTCAATAGTGACCTATTTTATACTTTTAGCAACACTTGGCGTGGCTAATTATGGAACCAAGGAGATCTCAGGACATCGCAAAGAGGTTCAGAAGACCTTCTGGGGAATCTATAGTTTGCAGGTTTTGGCGACTTGTTTGGCGCTTGTTCTTTATATTGCTGTGTGCCTAATCATTCCATCCATGAATAATCTGATAGCCTATATTTTGGGATTCAGTTTACTTTCTAGAGGTCTAGATATTTCCTGGCTTTTTCAAGGGATGGAAGACTTTAAAAAAATCACGGTTCGGAATACAGCTGTTAAACTCCTAGGAGTTGCTTCTATTTTTATCTTTGTAAAAAAACCTTCTGATTTATATCTGTATATTGTACTGCTGGTTGGCTATGACTTGCTGGGACAATTGAGCATGTGGCTTCCAGCTAGAGAACATATAGGCAGACCTCATCTAGACATAGTTTATGCTAAGCAGCATATTAAACCGGTTATTTTATTGTTTTTACCCCAGATTGCTATTTCACTTTATATCACTTTAGATAGGACCATGTTAGGTGCCTTGTCTTCGACAACAGATGTAGGGATTTATGATCAGGCTCTCAAGTTTTTAAATATTTTGTTGACGATTGTGACTTCCCTAGGGAGTGTCATGTTACCGAGAGTATCCAATCTTCTGTCATCAGGTAATCAAAAAGCAGTTAATAAGTTGCATGAAATGTCCTTCTTGGTCTATAATTTAGTAATATTTCCGATGGTTGCTGGTATTTTGATTGTTAACAAAGATTTTGTCAATTTTTTCTTGGGCAAAGACTTCCAAGATGCACGCTATGCAATTGCTATTATGGTCTTTAGAATGTTCTTTATTGGCTGGACTAATATCATGGGGATTCAGATTCTGATTTCTCATAATAAGAATCGTGAGTTCATGTTATCTACGACCATTCCGGCTTTCTTTAGTGTAGGATTGAATATCTTATTGATTCCATCTCTAGGTTATATCGGTGCATCTATCGTTTCGGTAGCCACTGAAGGTTTGGTCTGGTTGATTCAGCTTTATTTCACTCGATCTTATTTGAAAGAGATAAAGATTCTTCCATCTATGTTGAAAATACTGGCTGCTTCGCTAGTCATGTACGGAATTTTGTATGTCATCCAGCCTTTGATTCACTTTCCTTCCGTTGTCAATGTATTGATTAGTGCGTTATTGGGATTATTAATCTATGCTGGATTAGTGTTAGCGTTGCGTGTCTTGAATGTTCAAGAATTGAAAAGTGTATTTAAGAAATAAGGATATGTTATGTATGATTATTTAATTGTTGGTGCGGGACTTTCAGGAGCTATTTTTGCTCATGAAGCTACGAATCGCGGCAAAACTGTTAAGGTGATTGATAAAAGAGACCATATTGGCGGGAATATCTACTGTGAAAATGTTGAGGGAATTAATGTCCATAAATATGGAGCCCATATTTTTCATACATCTAACAAGGAAGTTTGGGATTATGTGAATCAATTTGCTGAATTTAACAACTATATCAATTCACCTCTAGCCAATTATCAAGGTCAGCTTTATAATCTTCCTTTCAATATGAATACCTTTTATGGCTTGTGGGGGACTAAAACGCCACAAGAAGTCAAGGATAAGATTGCAGAGCAGACAACCCATATGCAAGATGTTGAACCCAAAAATTTGGAAGAACAAGCTATTAAGCTGATTGGAACGGATGTATATGAGAAGCTAATCAAAGGCTACACAGAAAAGCAGTGGGGGCGTTCAGCGACAGATTTACCACCTTTTATCATCAAGCGTCTACCTGTACGTCTGACTTATGACAACAATTATTTTAATGACCGTTATCAAGGGATTCCAATTGGCGGGTATAATGTAATAGTTGAAAAATTATTAGAGGGTATTGAACTGGAGCTTGGTACGGATTTCTTTGAAGATCGTGAGAGATGGGAAGCGTCAGCTCAAAAGATTGTCTTTACTGGAATGATTGATCAGTATTTTGATTACAAATTTGGTGAGTTAGAGTATCGTAGTTTGCGTTTTGAACATGAAGTTTTAGACGAAGCGAACTATCAAGGGAACGCTGTCATCAACTACACTGAGCGTACAATTCCTTATACACGTATCATTGAGCACAAGCATTTTGAGTTTGGGACTCAGGAGAAGACGGTCATCACTCGGGAATATCCAGCGGATTGGAAAAGGGGAGACGAGCCTTATTACCCAATAAATGATCAGAAAAATAACGAAGTCTATGCGCAATATTTGGCAGAATCTAAGAAGAACGATAGAGTTATCTTTTGTGGGCGCTTGGCAGATTATAAATACTACGATATGCACGTAACCATAGAGCGTGCACTGGATGTTGTTAAAGAGGAATTGGGAAATTTTTAGGAATAATGGGAGATAAAGAGGACAAATGGTCAAGTATTATCTAAAAGATTCATTTCTGCATAATGAGCATAAAAAAAATGCGGGAAATAAGGCGCGAGACGATGCGGAAGCAATCCTAATATCAGCAGGGTATAGGGGGCTAGCTCTTCGAGTAGAAAATTGGTACGAAATGAATTTTTTAAAGGCTCAGGAGCACAAATATCGTGCGATGAAAGCTGCTTTCGATCAGTTAGGTGATGGGGATGAATTACTAATTCAGTTTCCCATTATCCATCATACGTTTTTCATTTCTTCATTGATAAAGCGAGCACAAAAAAGGGGTGTAAAACTATATCTATTAATCCATGATGTGGAGACTTTGAGAAATTCGGCAGCATCTACAGTTAAGTTCCGTCATAAGTTAAGGAATTATTTTCAAGAAAAAAAGACCTTTCGACTTGTAAATGGTATAATAGTTCATAATGATACTATGAAGAAAGTTTTGTTCGAGCAAGGTGTACCGATGGAACAAATGGTTAGCTTAGAAATTTTTGATTATTTGACTCCAGATTTTGATAAGAAGACAAGGCCTCAAAAAGATTTTCCTATTATGGTTGCTGGTAATTTGACGCCTAGTAAAGCGGGATATTTATACGCTTTGCCGGATAAACCTTCGTTTAATCTTTATGGAGTTGGATTTGATGAAAGTCGTTCTTCGAAGAATACGAGTTACTTTGGATCTTTTATGCCAGATGAGCTCCTTTCAGCACTAGTTGGAAGTTTTGGGTTAGTTTGGGATGGCGATAGCGCAGAAACTTGCCAAGGCACATATGGGAATTACCTACGTTTTAATAATTCCCACAAAGCTTCTTTGTATTTGGCAGCAGGATTTCCTGTAGTGGTATGGAAAGAGTCGGCTCTAGCTCATTTTATGTTAAAACAGAAATGTGGTATTGCAGTTTCTTCTCTCTATGATCTAGAAACAGAACTAAGCAACTTAACAGAGGAAGAATACAACGAATTGGTAAGAAATGCTCGAAGGATTGGCAGCCAACTTCAGGAAGGGAAATATCTGCTAACTGCACTAGCAAAATTAAAATGAATTTTAGGGTTTACGAGGAGGGATGACTCATGAAAAGAATTTTAGTTACAGGAGGAGCGGGCTATATAGGAAGCCACACAGTGGTTGAGTTAATAGCAGCAGGCTATGAAGCCATTATTGTCGATAACTTTTCAAATAGCTCTGTAGAAGTATTGGATAGGTTGAAAACTATCACAGGAGTAGAGGTTCCGTTTTACAAGGGTTCTATTTCGGATAAAGATTTTATGAATCGGGTTTTTGAAGAGAATCAAATTGATGCAGTAATCCATTTTGCAGCATACAAAGCTGTAGGGGAATCAGTGCAAGAACCACTAAAATATTATAAGAATAATGTATGTGGGACCATCTCTTTGCTTGATGTTATGAAGTTGCACAAAGTGGAACATATTATCTTTAGTTCAAGTGCTACTGTCTATGGTATGAATAATATTTCACCATTGACAGAAGATTTATCTACTTCAGCGACCAATCCATATGGTTATACCAAGCTGATGATGGAGCAGATTTTGACGGATGTTGCTCTTGCAAATTCAGATTGGTCTGTAACCAATCTTCGTTACTTCAATCCAATTGGTGCTCACGAGTCTGGTATGATTGGTGAGGCCCCAAATGGAATTCCTAATAATCTCATGCCTTATATTACTCAGGTTGCGGTCGGTAAATTACAAGAGCTTAGCGTTTTCGGAAATGATTATGATACGCACGACGGTACAGGAGTGCGGGATTATATCCATGTAGTCGACTTAGCCAAGGGTCATGTTTTGGCTTTGAAACATAATTTAGAAAACAAAGGAGTTGCTGTCTTCAATCTTGGTACAGGGATTGGTTATAGTGTACTGGATATGGTTAAAGCCTTTGAAAATGTCAATGGAGTGAAAGTTCCTTATGCTATCAAGGAGAGACGGCCTGGAGATGTGGCGACTTGCTATGCCGATGCAAGTAAAGCGAATGACATTTTGGGCTGGAAAGCTGAGAAAACTCTCCAAGATATGATGCGAGATTCTTGGAGATGGCAAAGCTCAAATCCTAATGGCTATGAAAGCTAACATAGAATATCAGTCAGGTGAATAAAACTCTTTTGTAATAGTGCAGAAGAGTTTTTCTATATAAGAGCTGTCTTCTCCTACAGATGCAAAACTTTTTAAAGAATGTCATCAATTGATATGTTTTTTAATGGGCATGTAATCTGGTCTTGATGAGCTGTAATAATAAACATGCTATAATGTCTGCATGAAGACTGAAAACACAACTTTGCACGCTTTTAAAGCCCTAGCTTGCTTTAGTATTGTTTCCTTACACTTTCTGCTTCCGGGGCAATTTGGCGTTTTTTATCAAATTGTGGCCCGCTTTGCAGTTCCCTTTTTCATGATGCTGTCGGGCTATTTTTCCTATAATATTTCCAAAGATAAGGTCAAATATCGTCTCAAGCAAATGCTCCTTTTGACAACTGCAAGTCTCCTGTTTTACACGATTGTGCATTTTGTCAACCTAGTGCTGACCAGAGAACTAACAGAAAAGATGGCATCTATAGACCTATCTGATTTTACAAACTTTTTCCTCTTTAACAGTCCCAGAGACTTGATTGGTTCAGCTGCTACACCGACTTGGTATTTGCTGGCTATCTCCTATATCTATACGCTTTATCTGGTTTTTTATAAGCATTTCCACCGTTTAACTAGCTTTGGTGTGTCCTTATTCTTGTTGGTTCTGGCCTTTTGTATCGAGTTCAATACAGATAGCGAATTTTACTATCGAAACTTCCTGTTTATGGGTCTTCCCTTTTTTATTCTAGGCATGCAGTTTGCCAAGCATCGGGATTGGATTTTATCCTACGACTTGTCTTCTGTCAGGAAATGGGCGATTGGCCTGGGAATAGCGGGTTTGATTTTGCTTGAGTACTGTTTCATGGGTACGGAGTACGACCTATATCCTAGTACTCTTTTCTCATCCAGTGCAATTTTCCTCTATGCGGTCAGAAATGGGGCCAACATTGATATTCCGATTTTGAATAATATTGCCAAAAAGTACGCCACCATGATTTATATCATCCATCCTTTTATTATCTTCGTTTTCAGGTCGATAATGCCTCGGAATACTATTTATAGTTTTGGCTTTTTTATCATTTTCTTACTGTCTTATTTGCTGAGCATAGTTTTTCAGAAAGCTATCGGGCCCAGACTTATCAGTGCACTTCCGGCTCAGTGATGTAAGTTATCATAGCTTATCCTCTTCACTCCAAACTAAAAGCAACAGATCATACTGTTGCTTTTCTTGGTCTATCTTGGGTTTAGACTGCTCAATACTTTTTCAAAACTGTCAGAGCGGGCTTCGATGGTTATTTTTTCTAGCGTAAAAGGGTGGGTGAAGGTCAGCCGATGGGCATGGAGCATAAGCCGCCCTTTGGGCTGCGGATGATAAAGTGGGTCACCGATAAGTGGGTGTCCGTGGTGAGCTAGATGAACACGGATCTGATGGGTGCGTCCAGTCTTGAGTTGGCATTTGACCAAGGCAGCCTGCCCAAATTGCTTGACCCTAGTCACATGGGTCTCTGCATAGAGTCCTTTTCGGGGGTCAACCAGCCGTTTCCTGCGGTCATGGCGGTCGCGGCCAATCTTGTCTTTATAGATAAGCTTTTTGCTTGGGAACTTGCCTTGGACCAGAGCCCAATATTCGCGGCTGATTTCTCGCTTTTCCAGCAGCCGATTGAGGATGGGCAGGACAAAGGGATTCTTGGCAAAGAGGACAGCACCGCTGGTTTCTTTATCTAGCCGGTGAACGACATAGCAGGTCTCACCGACATAGGCGGAAACATGATTAAGAAGGGCTAGCTCTGTTGGTTCATTAGCGTGGGTTTTCATACCCTCGGGTTTATTGACGATAATGAGGTGCTGGTCCTGATAGAGCTCCTCTACGAGTTCGCCATTTCCAAACAAGATTGTCTTTTGAGGGTAATCCTCTTCATCAAATATCAGGCAGATGTCATCTCCAGGTTTGACTACAGTCTGCCAGTTGATAGCTAGACCGTTGACGGACACATGCTTCTTGGTCCGCAGAAAATGACGGATTTTTCGCGGAATGAGAAATTGTTCTTCCAGCAGCTCTTTGACTGTCATAGCGGGCAGTCCATCTGGGATAGTCAGTGTAAATTTCATACATTTATTGTAGCAGAAAGCCTGCTGTTTGGAAACAGGCAGTGTCGGGTAAGACTTGCTGCAGAGGCTTTTAAAAGGCTATTTAATATACTCTTTTTCTTAAAAATAACTAAAAATCAGACAGGAAATAGGGTACTTTCTTGTCTGCACCTAAATAAGGTGATAAAATAAGGTTTATGAAGAATTTAAAAGATTTGTTTGAAAAATTAGTAGATTATTTTACTATACAGAAACCTCAAAAAGAAGCAGCAGAGGAGGTAGAGCTGACAGAAGAGCAGGCTAAATCTGGTCTCAGCCGTTCGGGCAAGGGCAAAAAGAAACCTCTCTCTCAGCATCCTATCCGCCGTTTTTGGCGCAGGTTTCATCTGACCAAGATATTCCTGATTCTCGGCTTGACCTTTGGTCTGGTAGTCGGCGGCTATCTCTTTTATGTGGCTAAGACGACCAATGTCAAGGATTTGCAGAATGCCCTCAAAGCTACCACGCTCATCTTTGACAAGGATGGCAATGAAGCGGGAAGTCTGTCTGGTCAGAAAGGAACTTATGTCGAGCTGACTGAGATTAGTCAAGACCTGCAAAATGCTGTCATCGCGACAGAGGACCGGACTTTCTATGAGAATGGCGGCATTAACTACAGTCGTTTTATCCTAGCTATCCTGACGGCTGGTCGCTCTGGTGGGGGGTCTACCATTACCCAGCAGCTGGCCAAGAATGCCTATCTGTCTCAGGACCAGACCATTGAGCGTAAGGCCAAGGAATTTTTCCTGGCTCTGGAAATCAATAAGAAATACAGCAAGCAGGAAATTCTGACCATGTACCTCAATAACTCCTATTTTGGAAATGGTGTCTGGGGTGTGGAGGATGCTTCTAAGAAATATTTCGGAGTTTCGGCTAGTCAGCTTAGTTTGGACCAGTCGGCTGTTCTGGCTGGTATGCTCAAGGGACCAGAGATTTATAATCCGCTATATTCAGTCGAAAATGCGACCAATCGCCGTAATACGGTGCTGCAAAATATGGTTGCTGCAGGTTTTATTGATCAGGGGACGGCCGATCAGGCTGCCGCTGTAGGAATCGGTGGCCAGCTGGTTGATGCGTATGCCGGTAAGTCAGAAGACTATCGCTATCCATCCTATTTCGATGCGGTCATCAATGAAGCGGTCAATGACTACGGCTTGACAGAAGAAGAGATTGTCAATAATGGCTATCGCATTTATACTGAACTGGATCAGAACTACCAAGCCAGCATGCAGGTTATTTACAGCAATGTCTCTCTCTTTCCTGTAGCAGAAGATGGCACTATGGCTGAGTCAGGCAGTGTTGCCTTGGATCCAAAAACTGGCGGTGTACGGGCATTAGTTGGACGAGTCAATAGTGCAGAAGGCTCTACCTTCAGAAGCTTTAACTATGCAACCCAGTCCTCCCGCAGCCCGGGTTCTACTATCAAGCCTTTGGTTGCTTACAGCCCGGCCGTCGCTGCCGGTTGGCCGACAGATAAGGAGCTGGATAATACCAGAACCACCTTTGGCGACTATACCATTAACAACTACGGCAATATCCAAAGCTCCCCTAAAGTTCCAATGTATCAAGCCTTGGCAGAATCTCTGAACATTCCAGCTGTTTCAACTGTAGATGAGTTAGGCATTAACAAGGCCTTTGAGTACGGGAAAAAGTTTGGTCTGAATATGGACAAGGTTGATAAGACTTTGGGAGTAGCACTAGGAAGCGGAGTTACAACCAATCCAATGCAGATGGCGCAGGCATATTCAGTCTTTGCCAATGGCGGTGTGATGAATGATGCCCATCTCATTACAAAAATTGAAAATGCCAGCGGTCAAGTTGTCAAGACCCATCGCCAAACTTCTACCCGGGTTCTCAATAGCACAACGACTGACAAGATGAACAGCATGATGCTGGGGACTTTCTCGAACGGTACAGGTATTTATGCAGCTCCATATGGCTATACTATGGCTGGTAAGACCGGTACGACTGAAACGGACTTTAACCCAGATCTATCTGGTGACCAATGGGTTATTGGTTATACGCCGGATGTGGTTATCAGCCAGTGGCTAGGCTTTCCAAAAACTGATGAGACCCACTATCTGACTGGGACCAGTGCGAATGAAGCATCGGCGGTTTTCCGAAATGTTGCCAATAGCATCCTGCCATATACAGAAGGAACTTCCTTTGAAGGAGAAAAGAATGCCTATGCTGCCAACGGTATTGCCCCTGTGGACACCTATGGTACAGAGGAAACGGGTACTACAACTGAAAACAAAGACTTCCTGCAGGATGTTCAGGACCGAGCTCAAAATCTGGTGGATGAAGCCAAGAAAGCCATTGATGACACTGGTATTCCTGAGAAAGCGAAAAACCTCTGGGATACTGTTACCAGCTGGTTTCAATAGGATTTAAAAGAGCTGAACGGCTTGTCAAAAGCATAGAATCCTGCTATAATAAGAAAGATGGAGGCGTTATGGCATTAAAAAAGGCGAGTCTAGCGTGTACAGTCTGTGGTTCTAGGAACTACTCGGTTAAGCTCAGTAGCACTCCAAAACCAACGCGTTTAGAAGTTAATAAATTTTGTAAACATTGCAGTAAATACACCCTGCATAAAGAAACTAGATAGGAGATTGTTGTGAAATTCTTTAAAGATGTTTTTAAATTATTGAAAGATACAACTTGGCCTACCCGAAAAGAAAGATGGACAGATTTTATCTCTGTCATGGAATATACTGCATTCTTTGTAGTAATCATCTATATCTTTGACAAAGTGGTAGCAAGCGGTCTTTTCCAGATTCTGAAAATTTTCTCTTAATGATTTAAGTAGAAATAAAAAACTACAATAGTCATATCATTCGAAGTCCTATCTATTGAGAGTAGATTGGGCTTTTTTCTTTAATTGAACGAGAAATAAAAAAGTTATAAAAAATTACACAAATCCCTTGCAATGACTGGTTCTTTGTGTTAAGATACTATGGTGCTGTAAAAATACAGTGTGTAGCTTTGATGCAAGAGGTTGCGACACGCTCGGTTGCATTGCCACGCAATCGCCTGTCGGTTTTCTTGTGGAGCTAGCCTATTATCTTAAATAGACGAAAAGGAGAAAAAGATGGCAAACAAAAAAATCCGCATCCGTTTGAAAGCTTACGAACATCGTACACTTGACACAGCGGCTGCAAAAATCGTAGAAACTGCTACTCGTACTGGTGCTGAAGTTGCGGGTCCAATCCCACTTCCAACTGAGCGCAGCCTCTACACAATCATTCGTGCGACTCACAAATACAAAGACTCTCGCGAACAATTTGAAATGCGTACTCACAAACGCTTGATCGATATCATCAACCCAACTCAAAAAACAGTTGACGCTTTGATGAAATTGGATCTTCCAAGTGGTGTGAACGTAGAGATTAAACTATAATCTAAAGTTTGATCTAAACCAGAGCATGAAAAACGCTCGTTAAAAACTTTTTGAAAAAAATTATAGAAAAGGAAACATTTTCTCATGACAAAAGGAATCTTAGGGAAAAAAGTGGGAATGACTCAAATCTTCACTGAAGCTGGCGAATTAATCCCTGTAACTGTTGTTGAAGCAGCTCCAAACGTTGTTCTTCAGGTTAAAACAGTTGAAACAGATGGTTACAACGCAGTTCAAGTTGGTTTTGATGACCTTCGTGACGTATTGAGCAACAAACCTGCCAAAGGCCATGTAGCGAAAGCTAACACAGCTCCTAAGCGCTTCATTCGTGAATTCAAAAACATTGAAGGCTTGGAAGTAGGAGCAGAAATCACTGTCGATACATTCGAAGCTGGTGATGTTGTTGATGTAACAGGAACTTCAAAAGGTAAAGGTTTCCAAGGTGTTATCAAGCGCCACGGCCAATCTCGTGGCCCAATGGCTCACGGTTCACGTTACCACCGTCGTCCTGGTTCAATGGGACCAGTTGCGCCAAACCGCGTGTTCAAAAACAAACGCTTGGCTGGACGTATGGGTGGCAACCGTGTAACGATTCAAAACCTTGAAATCGTACAGGTTGTTCCAGAGAAGAACGTTATCCTGATTAAAGGTAACGTACCAGGTGCTAAGAAATCTCTTATCACTATCAAGTCAGCAGTTAAAGCTGGTAAATAATAAAGAAAGGGGAAATCAGTCACAATGGCAAACGTTAAATTATTTGACCAAACTGGTAAAGAAGCTGGTGAAGTAGTTCTGAACGATGCGGTCTTTGGTATTGAGCCAAATGAATCAGTTGTCTTTGATGTTATCATCAGCCAACGCGCTAGCCTTCGTCAAGGAACTCATGCTGTTAAAAACCGTTCTGCAGTATCAGGCGGCGGACGCAAACCATGGCGTCAAAAAGGAACTGGACGTGCTCGTCAAGGTTCTATCCGCTCTCCACAATGGCGTGGCGGTGGTATCGTATTCGGTCCAACTCCTCGTTCATATGCTTACAAACTTCCACGTAAAGTTCGTAGATTGGCATTGAAATCAGTTTACTCTGAAAAAGTTGCTGAAAACAAATTCGTAGCTGTAGACAGCCTTTCATTTACAGCTCCAAAAACTGCTGAGTTTGCAAAAGTGCTTGCTGCACTGAGCATTGATACTAAAGTTCTTGTTATCCTTGAAGAAGGAAATGAATTCGCTGCACTTTCAGCTCGCAACCTTCCAAACGTGAAAGTTGCAACTGCAACAACTGCAAGCGTTCTGGACATCGTAAACAGCGATAAACTTCTGGTTACTCAGGCAGCTATCTCTAAAATTGAGGAGGTTCTTGCATAATGAATTTGTACGACGTAATCAAAAAACCTGTTATCACTGAAGGTTCAATGGCTCAGTACGAAGCAGGCAAATACGTATTTGAAGTGGACACTCGCGCTCACAAGCTCTTGATCAAGCAAGCTGTTGAAGCTGCTTTTGAAGGAGTTAAGGTTGCTAACGTTAACACTATCAATGTAAAACCAAAAGCAAAACGCGTTGGACGCTACACTGGTTTTACAAACAAAACTAAAAAAGCTATCGTAACACTGACAGCCGATTCTAAAGCAATCGAGTTGTTCGGTGCAGAAGAAGAATAATCTAAGGAGGAAATATCGTGGGAATTCGTGTTTATAAACCAACAACAAACGGTCGCCGTAATATGACTTCTTTGGATTTCGCTGAAATCACTACCAGCACTCCAGAAAAATCTTTGCTTGTTTCTTTGAAGAGCAAGGCTGGTCGTAATAACAACGGTCGCATCACTGTTCGCCACCAAGGTGGCGGCCACAAGCGTCACTACCGTTTGATTGACTTCAAGCGTAACAAAGACGCTGTTGAAGCAGTTGTAAAAACAATCGAGTATGATCCAAATCGTTCAGCAAACATCGCTTTGGTTCACTACACTGACGGTGTGAAGGCTTATATCATCGCTCCTAAAGGTCTTGAAGTTGGTCAACGCATCGTTTCAGGTCCTGAAGCAGATATCAAAGTCGGAAACGCTCTTCCACTTGCTAACATCCCAGTTGGTACTTTGGTTCACAATATTGAGTTGAAGCCAGGTCGTGGTGGAGAATTGGTTCGTGCTGCTGGTGCTTCTGCTCAAGTATTGGGTCAAGAAGGCAAGTACACTCTTGTTCGTCTTCAATCAGGCGAAGTTCGTATGATTCTTGGTACTTGCCGTGCTACAGTTGGTGTTGTCGGAAACGAACAACATGGACTTGTAAACCTTGGTAAAGCAGGACGTAGCCGTTGGAAAGGCATCCGCCCAACAGTTCGCGGTTCTGTAATGAACCCTAACGATCACCCACACGGTGGTGGTGAAGGTAAAGCACCAGTTGGTCGTAAAGCGCCATCTACTCCATGGGGCAAACCTGCTCTTGGACTTAAAACTCGTAACAAAAAAGCGAAATCTGACAAACTTATCGTTCGTCGTCGCAACGAGAAATAATTTAAAACAATCTATCCGCCAGCTCGGTAGCGCTGCCTAGTCAGCGCAGGCCGCTGTGGTACTTATTTAAAGGAGAAAATATAAAATGGGACGCAGTCTTAAAAAAGGACCTTTCGTCGATGAGCATCTGATGAAGAAAGTTGAAGCTCAAGCTAACGACGAAAAGAAAAAAGTCATCAAAACTTGGTCACGTCGTTCAACGATCTTCCCAAGTTTCATTGGTTACACAATCGCAGTTTATGACGGACGTAAACACGTGCCTGTTTACATCCAGGAAGACATGGTAGGTCACAAGCTTGGTGAATTTGCACCAACTCGTACTTACAAGGGTCACGCTGCAGACGACAAGAAAACACGTAGAAAATAAGGAGAACATAAATGGCAGAAATTACTTCAGCTAAAGCAATGGCTCGTACAGTGCGTGTTTCACCTCGTAAATCTCGTCTGGTTCTTGACAATATTCGTGGTAAAAACGTCGCTGACGCAATCGCAATCTTGAAATTCACGCCAAACAAAGCTGCTGGCATTATCGAAAAAGTTTTGAACTCTGCAATCGCTAATGCTGAAAACAACTTTGGTTTGGAAAAAGCAAACTTGGTAGTATCTGAAGCTTTCGCAAACGAAGGACCAACTATGAAACGTTTCCGTCCGCGCGCTAAAGGTTCAGCTTCACCAATCAACAAACGCACAAGCCACATCACTGTGGTCGTTGCAGAAAAATAAGGAGGTAACATCGTGGGTCAAAAAGTACATCCAATTGGTATGCGTGTCGGCATCATCCGTGATTGGGATGCCAAATGGTATGCTGAAAAAGAATACGCGGATTACCTTCATGAAGATCTTGCAATCCGTAAATTCGTTCAAAAAGAATTGGCTGACGCAGCGATTTCAACTATTGAAATTGAACGCGCAGTAAACAAAGTAAACGTTTCTCTTCACACTGCTAAGCCAGGTATGGTTATCGGTAAAGGCGGAGCAAACGTTGATGCACTCCGTGCAAAACTCAACAAATTGACTGGAAAACAAGTCCACATCAACATCATCGAAATCAAGCGTCCTGACTTGGATGCGCATCTGGTTGGTGAAGGAATTGCTCGCCAGCTTGAGCAGCGTGTTGCTTTCCGTCGTGCTCAAAAACAAGCTATCCAACGTACAATGCGTGCAGGAGCTAAAGGAATCAAAACTCAAGTATCAGGTCGTTTGAACGGAGCAGATATTGCCCGCAGCGAAGGTTACTCTGAGGGAACTGTTCCGCTTCACACTCTTCGTGCGGATATCGATTACGCTTGGGAAGAAGCTGACACTACTTACGGTAAACTGGGTGTTAAAGTCTGGATCTACCGTGGAGAAGTCCTTCCAGCTCGTAAAAACACTAAAGGAGGTAAATAACCAATGTTAGTACCTAAACGTGTTAAACACCGTCGCGAATTCCGTGGAAAAATGCGCGGTGAAGCTAAAGGCGGAAAAGAAGTAGCATTTGGAGAATACGGTCTTCAAGCAACTACTAGCCACTGGATCACTAACCGCCAAATCGAAGCTGCCCGTATCGCTATGACTCGTTACATGAAACGTGGTGGTAAAGTTTGGATTAAAATCTTCCCACACAAATCATACACTGCAAAAGCTATCGGTGTACGGATGGGATCTGGTAAAGGTGCTCCAGAAGGTTGGGTTGCACCAGTTAAGCGTGGCAAAGTAATGTTTGAAGTTGCTGGCGTTTCAGAAGAAATCGCTCGCGAAGCGCTTCGCCTTGCAAGCCACAAACTTCCAGTTAAATGTAAATTCGTAAAACGTGAAGCAGAATAAGGAGAAGGCATGAAACTTAATGAAGTAAAAGAATTTGTTAAAGAACTTCGTGGTCTTTCTCAAGAAGAACTCGCGAAGCGTGAAAATGAATTGAAGAAAGAATTGTTTGATCTTCGTTTCCAAGCAGCTGCTGGCCAATTGGAGCAGACAGCTCGTTTGAAAGAAGTGAAAAAACAAATCGCTCGTATTAAAACTGTTCAATCAGAAGTTAAATAATAGACTAGGGAAGGAGAATTTCAATGGAACGCAATAATCGTAAAGTTCTTGTCGGACGCGTTGTTTCTGACAAAATGGACAAAACAATCACAGTTGTAGTTGAAACTAAACGTAACCACCCAGTCTATGGTAAACGTATTAACTACTCTAAGAAGTACAAAGCACATGACGAAAACAATGTTGCCAAAGAAGGCGATATCGTTCGTATCATGGAAACTCGTCCGCTTTCAGCTACAAAACGCTTCCGTCTTGTAGAAGTCGTTGAAGAAGCGGTTATCATCTAATCAAACCAGAAAGGAGAAAACTTAAATGATTCAAACAGAAACTCGTTTGAAAGTTGCCGACAACAGCGGCGCTCGCGAAATCTTGACAATCAAAGTTCTTGGTGGCTCAGGACGTAAGTTCGCTAACATCGGTGATGTAATCGTTGCGTCTGTAAAACAAGCTACTCCTGGTGGTGCGGTTAAGAAAGGTGACGTTGTAAAAGCTGTTATCGTTCGTACTAAATCAGGTGCTCGTCGTAAAGATGGTTCATACATCAAATTTGACGAAAACGCTGCAGTCATCATCCGTGAAGACAAAACTCCTCGCGGAACTCGTATCTTCGGCCCAGTTGCTCGTGAATTGCGTGACGGCGGCTTCATGAAGATCGTATCATTGGCTCCAGAAGTACTTTAATCAAAATTAACAAACACAGTCCCCTGACAAAAGTCAGGGTGCCCCTATGGGCGTAAGAATTAAGAGGAGAAATAAATGTTTGTAAAAAAAGGCGACAAAGTTCGCGTAATTGCTGGTAAAGACAAGGGTGTTGAAGCGCTTGTTGTTACAGCTCTTCCAAAAGTAAACAAAGTTGTTGTTGAAGGTGTAAACATCGTTAAGAAACACCAAAAACCAAATAACGAAAACCCTCAAGGTGCTATCGTGGAAAAAGAAGCACCAATCCATGTGTCAAACGTTCAAGTGCTTGACAAGAATGGTGTTGCAGGACGTGTTGGCTACAAGTTTGTAGACGGCAAAAAAGTTCGTTACAATAAAAAATCAGGCGAAGTGCTTGACTAATCACGAAGGAAAGGAGAAGTATAATGGCAAATCGTTTAAAAGAAAAATATCTTAAAGAAGTAGTTCCAGCTTTGACTGAAAAGTTCAACTACTCATCTGTTATGGCTGTGCCAAAAGTGGATAAAATCGTTTTGAACATGGGTGTCGGTGACGCTGTATCAAACGCTAAAAACCTTGAAAAAGCTGCTGAAGAATTGGCTCTTATCTCAGGTCAAAAACCACTTATCACTAAAGCTAAAAAATCAATCGCCGGCTTCCGTCTTCGTGAAGGTGTAGCGATCGGTGCTAAAGTAACCCTTCGTGGCGAACGTATGTATGAATTCTTGGATAAATTGGTTTCAGTTTCTCTTCCACGTGTTCGTGACTTCCATGGTGTTCCAACAAAATCTTTTGATGGGCGCGGAAACTACACACTTGGTGTGAAAGAACAATTGATCTTCCCAGAAATCAACTTTGATGACGTTGATAAGACTCGCGGTCTTGACATCGTTATCGTAACAACTGCTAACACTGACGAAGAGTCACGCGAATTGCTTACAGGCCTTGGAATGCCTTTTGCAAAATAATATAGGAGGTAAAACAAATGGCTAAAAAATCAATGATTGCTAAGAACAAACGCCCAGCTAAGTTCTCTACGCAAGCTTATACTCGTTGTGAAAAATGTGGCCGTCCACATTCCGTTTACCGCAAGTTTAAACTTTGCCGTGTTTGCTTCCGTGAATTAGCATACAAAGGACAAATCCCTGGCGTTACCAAAGCATCTTGGTAATATCATGATACAAAGAGCGCAACAACCACAGCAAAAATAGGAAATTTGGTGAAGGAGCGATGCTCCAAAACAAATTTATCTTTTTTGCCCAGGTTGTAGCTCGTGTTCAAATAAGAGCAATCTTATTCGAATGTGTCAACACAATCTGAGCATAGCTCAATCATTAACTAGCAAGTGCAGCTTGCAAACTACTAGTAAGAGGAGAAATATAAAATGGTTATGACTGACCCAATTGCAGACTTCCTGACACGTATCCGTAATGCTAACCAAGCAAACCACGAAGTGCTTGAAGTGCCTGCATCAAACATCAAAAAAGGGATTGCTGAAATCCTGAAGCGTGAAGGTTTTGTAAAAAACGTTGAAATCATCGAAGATGACAAACAAGGCATCATCCGTGTATTCCTTAAATACGGACAAAATGGTGAAAAAGTTATCACTGGTTTGAAACGCGTTTCAAAACCAGGTCTGCGTGTTTACAAAAAACGCGAAGATCTTCCAAAAGTTCTGAACGGACTTGGAATTGCTATCCTTTCAACATCTGAAGGCTTGCTGACTGATAAAGAAGCACGCCAAAAGAATGTTGGTGGAGAAGTTATCGCTTACGTTTGGTAATATTTAGCTCTCAATTTCTTTGTGACTCTTCGTTATCGTCCCTTGCCTAACCCAAAGTTATGCCTGAGAGACGATGCCTAGATTCGCTTTGAAATTGAAACCTAAATGTTCCTTTAAATCGAGAAATCGATTTAAGCCCCGTGAAAACTGGTCGCTTGCGGCCTGACAATCTAACAGGAGAATATAAACATGTCACGTATTGGTAATAAAGTTATCGTGTTGCCTGCTGGTGTTGAAATCAGCAACAAAGACAACGTTGTAACTGTAAAAGGACCTAAAGGAGAACTGACTCGTGAGTTCTCAAAAGATATTGAAATCCGTGTGGAAGGAACTGAAGTAACTCTTCACCGTCCAAACGATTCAAAAGAAATGAAAACAATCCACGGAACAACTCGTGCCCTTTTGAACAACATGGTTGTTGGTGTATCAGAAGGATTCAAGAAAGAACTTGAAATGCGCGGGGTTGGTTACCGTGCACAACTTCAAGGCAAAAAGCTTGTACTTTCAGTTGGTAAATCTCATCCAGACGAAGTAGAAGCACCAGAAGGCATCACTTTTGAACTTCCAAACCCAACAACTATCGTTGTCAGCGGAATTTCAAAAGAAGTAGTCGGACAAACTGCAGCTTACGTACGTAGTCTGCGTGCTCCAGAGCCATACAAAGGTAAAGGTATCCGCTACGTTGGTGAATTCGTTCGCCGCAAAGAAGGTAAAACTGGTAAATAATCTTGTCTGGCTGATTTTTTCAGCCAAACAAGCTGTTTCCCAAGGTTGTGCATAAGCACAAGATTAAAATTAAGAGGTGAAAATTGTGATTACGAAACCAGATAAAAATAAAATCCGCCAAAAACGCCACCGTCGCGTTCGCGGAAAACTCTCTGGAACTGCTGATCGCCCACGTTTGAACGTATTCCGTTCTAATACAGGCATCTACGCTCAAGTGATTGATGACGTAGCGGGTGTAACGCTCGCAAGCGCTTCAACTCTTGACAAAGAAGTTTCAAAAGGAACTAAAACAGAACAAGCCGTTGTTGTTGGTAAGCTCGTTGCTGAACGTGCAGTTGCTAAAGGTATTTCTGAAGTCGTCTTCGACCGCGGTGGATATCTCTATCACGGACGTGTAAAAGCTTTGGCTGATGCAGCTCGTGAAAACGGATTGAAATTCTAAGAGGAGGACACTAGAAAATGGCATTTAAAGACAACGCAGTTGAACTTGAAGAACGTTTAGTTGCCATCAACCGTGTTACAAAAGTTGTTAAAGGTGGACGTCGTCTTCGCTTTGCAGCTCTTGTAGTTGTTGGTGATCGCAATGGTCGTGTTGGCTTCGGTACTGGTAAAGCTCAAGAAGTACCAGAAGCAATCCGCAAAGCAGTTGAAGATGCGAAGAAGAATTTGATTGAAGTACCAATGGTTGGCACAACAATTCCTCACGAAGTTCTTTCAGAATTTGGCGGAGCTAAAGTATTGCTTAAGCCAGCTGTTGAGGGTTCTGGAGTTGCTGCCGGTGGTGCGGTTCGTGCCGTCATCGAGTTGGCAGGTGTAGCAGATGTTACATCTAAATCTCTTGGCTCTAACACTCCAATCAACATCGTTCGCGCAACTGTTGAAGGTTTGAAACAATTAAAACGCGCTGAAGAAGTTGCTGCCCTTCGTGGTATTTCAGTTTCTGACTTGGCATAAGAAAGGGGATAACATGGCTCAAATTAAAATTACTTTGACTAAGTCTCCAATCGGACGCATCCCGTCACAACGTAAAACTGTTGTAGCACTTGGACTTGGCAAATTGAACAGCTCAGTTATCAAAGAAGATAATCCAGCAGTACGCGGTATGATTACTGCAGTATCACACTTGGTAACTGTTGAAGAAGTTAAATAAGCTTTGCTGGTTTAACAACTTTAAATTAAAATACGTTAGGGGATGGGATTTTCTCAGCCCCTAAAACTAAATATATGTATAGGCGAGTTTATATAGGAGACACCTTTTCTCCTATATGAGCGCTAGCATTTTACAAAAGAGGAGAAATAATATAATGAAACTTCATGAATTACAACCTGCTGCAGGTTCTCGTAAAGTCCGCAACCGTGTTGGTCGTGGTACTTCATCTGGTAACGGTAAAACATCTGGCCGTGGTCAAAAAGGTCAAAAAGCTCGTAGCGGTGGCGGCGTTCGCCTTGGTTTTGAAGGTGGACAAACTCCATTGTTCCGTCGTCTTCCAAAACGTGGTTTCTTGAACATCAACCGCAAAGAATATGCGATTGTTAACCTTGACCAACTGAACGCCTTTGAAGATGGCGCTGAAGTAACACCAGTTGTTCTCATCGAAGCAGGTATTGTAAAAGCTGAAAAATCAGGTATCAAGATTCTTGGTAACGGAGAATTGACAAAGAAATTGACTGTTAAGGCAGCTAAATTCTCTAAATCAGCTGAAGAAGCTATCACTGCTAAAGGTGGTTCAGTGGAAGTCATCTAAGCGAGGTGACCTATGTTTTTCAAACTATTAAAAGACGCATTTAAAATCAAACAGGTACGGTCTAAGATTTTGTTCACGATTTTTATCATCTTAGTTTTCCGTATCGGTACAACCATAACGGTTCCGGGGATTAATGCCAAAGCCTTAAGCAATTTGAATGATTTGCCATTCTTGAATATGCTGAGCTTGGTCTCTGGTAATGCCATGCGCAACTTCTCTGTCTTTGCACTTGGGGTCAGTCCTTATATCACAGCTTCTATCGTTGTTCAGTTGCTGCAGATGGACTTGCTTCCGAAGTTTGTAGAGTGGGGCAAGCAAGGGGAAGTGGGACGTAGAAAGCTCAATCAAGCGACCCGTTATATCGCCCTGGTTTTGGCCTTTGTGCAGGCGATTGGGATTACCGCTGGTTTTGATACTCTCTCAAGAGCTAATCTGGTTGCCAATCCTAATGTTCAGACCTACGCTTTGATTTGCGTTCTTCTAGCAACTGGTTCAATGATTGTAACTTGGCTGGGTGAGCAGATTACAGACAAGGGTTACGGAAATGGCGTTTCCATGATTATCTTTGCTGGTATCGTTTCCGCTATCCCTGATATGATTAAAGGTATCTATGAAGATTACTTTGTCAATATTCCTAGTGAACGTTTGACTTCATCCTTCATTTTTGTAGGGATTCTGATTGTGGCAGTCCTGCTTATCATTTACTTTACAACCTTTGTACAGCAGGCTGAATATAAAATTCCAGTTCAGTATACGAAAGTAGCTAAGGGTGCACCTTCTAGCTCCTATCTGCCACTGAAAGTCAATCCGGCTGGGGTTATTCCAGTAATCTTTGCCAGCTCGATTACAGCTGCACCGGCAGCGATTTTCCAAGTTGTCAGTGCCTTGGGCTATGACGCAGATTGGGTTAAGACAGCTCAGTCACTTTTGGCAACAACGACCATTAGTGGCATGTTCATGTACGCCTTCCTGATTGTCCTCTTTACATTCTTCTATACTTTTGTACAGATTAATCCAGAGAAGACAGCAGAAAATCTGCAAAAGAGCGGAGCCTATATTCCAGGTGTTCGTCCAGGTAAAGGAACAGAAGACTACATGTCTAAACTGCTGCGCCGTTTGGCAACAGTGGGATCTCTCTTCCTAGGTTTCATTTCTATCCTGCCTATCTTGGCTAAAGATGTATTTGGATTGACAGATGCCGTTGCTCTTGGAGGAACCAGTCTCTTGATCATCATCTCAACCGGTATTGAGGGAATGAAACAGCTAGAAGGCTACCTGCTGAAGAGAAAGTATGTCGGCTTTATGGATACTTCAGAGTAAGGGACTTTTTGAATAGCTTTTCTAATGAGAAGCCCGTTCAGATAACCTTTCTTGAACCGAAAATAAACAAAATAAAAGGGGACAGAGTAGACTCACCCCCTTCTATTTTGTTTTTAAACGAGTTTATTAATCGGTTTAATAGATTGCTTTAAAAACAAAAAAGGAGACCAATCATGAATCTTTTGATTATGGGCTTACCAGGTGCTGGTAAAGGAACTCAAGCTGCTAAAATCGTTGAGCATTTCAATGTTGCGCATATTTCAACTGGAGATATGTTCCGTGCGGCGATTGCTAACCAAACAGAGATGGGCGTTTTAGCCAAGTCCTATATTGACAAGGGCGAGTTGGTTCCAGACCAAGTGACAAACGGCATTGTCAAAGAGCGCTTGAGTCAGGATGATATTAAGCAAACAGGCTTCCTCTTGGATGGCTATCCGCGCACGATTGAGCAAGCAAATGCCTTGGATCAAACGCTAGCAGAGCTTGATTTAGCTTTGGACGGAGTTATCAATATCGAAGTGGATCCTAGCAGCTTGCTGGAGCGTTTGAGCGGTCGGATTATCCATCGTGAAACAGGTGAAACCTTCCACAAGGTCTTCAATCCGCCAGCAGACTACAAGGAAGAGGATTATTACCAGCGCGAAGATGATAAGCCTGAGACAGTTAAACGTCGTTTGGATGTTAATATTGCTCAGGGTCAGCCGATTATTGATCACTATCGCAGCAAAGGTCTGGTCCATGATATTCAAGGAAATCAAGATATTAATGATGTCTTCTCAGCTATCGAAAAAGTCTTGACAAATTTGAAATAAAAGCGTTTTTCCTGCTTGCAATATTTGACAAGTAGTGATACAATGAATTAGTCTGACTTATAATTGTTACCTCTGTGCTCAGAGGGATCAAATCGAAATTTATGGAGGTACTTTTGCGTGGCAAAAGACGATGTGATTGAGGTTGAAGGCAAGGTAGTTGATACAATGCCTAATGCAATGTTTACGGTTGAACTTGAAAATGGACATCAGATTTTAGCAACAGTTTCTGGTAAAATTCGTAAAAACTATATTCGTATTTTAGCGGGAGACCGTGTGACTGTAGAAATGAGTCCTTATGATTTGACACGTGGACGGATCACATACCGCTTTAAATAATCGAAAAACTTGGAGGGAAAAAATGAAAGTAAGACCATCGGTCAAACCAATTTGCGAATACTGCAAAGTTATTCGTCGTAATGGTCGTGTTATGGTAATTTGCCCAGCAAATCCAAAACACAAACAACGTCAAGGATAAGATAGAAAGGAGAAAAAATGGCTCGTATTGCTGGAGTTGACATTCCAAATGACAAACGTGTAGTCGTTTCACTGACTTATGTGTACGGTATCGGACTTCCAACTTCTAAGAAAATCTTGGCAGCTGCTGGGGTTTCAGAAGACATCCGTGTAAAAGATCTTACAATCGAACAAGAAGACGCTATCCGTCGTGAAGTAGATGCGATTAAAGTTGAAGGTGACCTTCGTCGTGAAGTAAACTTGAACATCAAACGTTTGATGGAAATCGGTTCATACCGTGGAATCCGTCACCGTCGTGGACTTCCTGTCCGTGGACAAAACACTAAAAATAACGCCCGCACTCGTAAAGGTAAAGCTGTTGCGATTGCAGGTAAGAAAAAATAATATAAGGAGGTAAAAAGTCTTGGCTAAACCAACACGTAAACGTCGTGTGAAGAAAAATATCGAATCCGGTATTGCTCATATTCACGCTACATTTAATAACACTATTGTTATGATTACTGATGTGCATGGTAACGCGATTGCTTGGTCATCTGCTGGAGCTCTTGGATTTAAAGGTTCTCGTAAATCTACACCATTTGCTGCCCAAATGGCATCTGAAGCAGCTGCTAAATCTGCACAGGAACACGGTCTGAAATCAGTTGAAGTTACTGTAAAAGGTCCAGGTTCTGGTCGTGAGTCTGCTATTCGTGCTCTTGCTGCCGCTGGTCTTGAAGTAACAGCTATTCGTGATGTGACTCCTGTACCACACAATGGTGCTCGTCCTCCAAAACGTCGCCGTGTATAATCACCAACCGTTACACTGCTTTTCGTTTAAGAGGGAGTATAGCAAATGATTGAGTTTGAAAAACCAAATATAACAAAAATTGATGAAAATAAAGATTATGGCAAGTTTGTAGTAGAGCCGCTTGAGCGTGGTTATGGTACAACACTGGGAAATTCTCTTCGTCGTGTGCTTTTGGCTTCACTTCCAGGTGCTGCTGTTACTTCAATTAATATTGAAGGTGTGCTACACGAGTTTGATACGATTTCCGGTGTCCGTGAAGACGTGATGCAAATTATTCTGAACGTCAAAGGGATTGCTGTAAAATCTTACGTCCAAGACGAAAAGATTATTGAACTGGATGTTGAAGGACCAGCAGAAGTAACTGCCGGAGACATTTTGACAGACAGTGATATTGAAATTATAAACCCTGATCATTATCTCTTTACAATCGGAGAAGGCGCAAGCTTTAAGGCAACGATGACTGTTAACAGTGGTCGTGGTTATGTGCCTGCAGATGAAAATAAGAAAGATGATGCGCCAGTGGGAACACTTGCGGTGGATTCTATCTATACGCCAGTGACAAAAGTTAATTACCAGGTTGAGCCAGCTCGTGTTGGTAGCAACGATGGTTTTGACAAACTAACCCTTGAAATTTTAACGAATGGAACAATTATTCCAGAAGATGCTTTGGGACTTTCAGCCCGCATCCTTACGGAACACTTGAATCTCTTCACTAACCTGACAGAAGTAGCTATCGCTGCAGACGTTATGAAGGAAGCAGAAAAGACTTCTGATGACCGCATTTTGGAACGGACCATCGAAGAATTAGATTTGTCAGTTCGCTCATACAACTGTTTGAAACGTGCAGGTATCAATACTGTATTTGATTTGACAGAAAAATCTGAGCCTGAAATGATGAAAGTTCGTAACTTGGGACGCAAGAGTCTGGAAGAAGTAAAAGTTAAACTTGCTGATCTCGGTCTGGGGTTAAAAAACGATAAATAAAGGAGGAATACATGGCTTACCGTAAACTAGGACGCACTAGCTCACAACGTAAAGCAATGCTTCGCGATTTGACTACTGATTTGCTGATCAACGAATCAATCGTGACAACTGAAGCTCGTGCTAAAGAAATCCGTAAAACAGTTGAAAAAATGATTACATTGGGCAAACGTGGAGACTTGCATGCTCGTCGTCAAGCAGCAGCTTTTGTACGCAATGAAATTGCATCAGAAAACTATGATGAAGCAACAGAAAAGTATACTACAACTACTGCTCTTCAAAAATTGTTCTCTGAGATTGCACCACGCTATGCAGAGCGCAACGGTGGATATACTCGTATCCTGAAAACTGAACCGCGCCGCGGAGATGCTGCGCCAATGGCAATCATCGAATTGGTATAAGATCATCAATCTTTGTTGAGTGTTATGATGATGGAATAGAATCTCTATTCTTAGTCTAGCTCTGGTCTACCGCTAGGAATTTTCCTAGCGGGAACACTCATCATATAGTTGATAATAGGTAGACGCTTGTTTACGAAATTGCTTTTAAGGCAAAAACAATTTCGTAAGCAGGCGTTTTTGTATGAGGCTAGGAAAATACCTGAAATTTTGTTATAATACTCTAACACTATCAAAAATTTATAGGAAATGAAAATGACTGATTCAATCCAAATTTTAAAAGAGCGTTATTTAAAGAATATTAAAGAGAATCCAACGGTATACATTGGCATTGAGTTAGAATTTCCTATTGTCAATTGCCAGGGTGGAGCAACGGATACAAATGTTGCCAAGAATCTCTTGAAGCGTCTGTTGGAAGAGTATGATTTTGAGTCGGAACGATTTGACAGAGACGGGAATCCTATCCAACTGAAATCTACTAAAAATGAAGACAGGATTCTTTTTGAGGTTTCTTACAATACTTTGGAATTTGCTTTTGCCAAGGCTAGCAGAATTCAAGAAGTTGAAGAGCGTTTTAAGAACTATCTGAACATTATTCAGCCAATTCTACGCAAAGAAAACCATGAAATTCAAGGTAAAGGAATTCATCCTTTCTGGGCAGAAAATGATAATAGTCCAGTTAAGTATCCAAGATATGAAATGTTGATGCAGTATTTGGCTATGGGAAAGAACATGGATGGTCTGCACAATTATCCAGAATATGGTGCTTTTATTTGTGGGAGTCAAGTTCAGCTGGATGTTTCAAGAGAAAATTATTTAACTGTTATCAATGTCTTCAATCAAATTGAAGCTGCTAAGGCATATCTCTTTGCCAATTCAGAGTTTTCTGATTCTTCTTGGGATACAAAAATAGCACGGGATATTTTCTGGGAGCAATCGATGCATGGCATTTTACAGGAAAATGCGGGTGTTAATTCGAAAGATTTTCAAACTGAAGATGAATTTTTTGCATATCTTGATAGATCAGCACTTTTTACTGCCGAACGAAATGGTCAATCCTACTATTTCTATCCGATAGCTGCTAATGAATACTTGAGCCAGAAAACTATTGAGGCTTATGACCTTTCAGGCGAAAAAGCAAACTTGACTCCAAGGGAAGTAGACTTCAAGAATCACAGAAGTTACCAGTATCAAGATTTGACGACACGGGGGACAGTAGAGTTTCGAAGCGTTTGCACCCAGCCTTTTGATAAAACTTTTGCTTCTGCCGCTTTTCATCTTGGTATTTTAGAAAACTTGGAGAATGTAAAAGCCTATTTACAAGATGCTCCCTTCTTTCAAGAGGAAGGTCGGGATTACAAAGCTTTAAGAAGAAAATTTTCTAAAAAAGAGTTGACCACAAGCGAAAGAGAGCATATTTATGAATTCACAAAGAGTTTGCTTCAGCTGGCGAGAGCTGGTTTATTAGCTCGTCAACTAGGTGAGGAAGCTTATCTTCCCACTCTTTAATAGAGGCTAGCCTCTGATGAATAAAAAATTCTAGAAAACTTTTAATTTTTTTCAAAAAAGGTATTGACAGTTGGGTGGTATAGGTGATATACTAATATAGTTGTCG
>NZ_LSJN01000060.1:0-50533 GCF_001557225.1 Streptococcus sp. CCH8-C6 | reverse complement strand
GTAGAGTACTTGGTTTGGGACCAAGGTGTCGCAGGTTCGAATCCTGTCTTCCCGACTAGATAAGATAGAAGATAGATATTCTGATCTATCTTTTTTGTTTTAATAAAATTGTGTGTGTTGAGATGAATAATTCTAAAGATAAAAACCTCTGATAGCAGTGAATAGTTGCCTTCAGAGGTTTTTATATGTGCTGAGTTTGGTTTACTACATCAAAGAGTATTCGTCAGATAGCATAATGGTTTCTTTACCCTTGTTATCAACGATGTAGACTTTTCTAGGAAAGAAAGGGTCAAATTGATAGTTTAAGTCAAATGAAATAATGGTGTTGAAGTTTTTTTGTGAGAATCGTAGGGATACTCTTCCTTGTCGGTTGATGATTTCGAACTTGAGGACTGGGCGAAGTTCAAAGACACCTTTAAGATTGTTATCAATGATATACCACAATGAATCGACAATTTCTTCAGGGAGGCTCGTCATGATGCCAAAGCTGGCATATCGGCCGAGAGTATTTGTAAATGCCATGGGAGACTCCTTTCTTACAGTCTGGATTTTCTTATATGATACCCGAAAATGCTTGAGATTGCAAGAATTTGACCTCTGGCAGGTCTGAATTAGACAAAAGAAAAAGAGCTTACGCTCTTTGACAACTTTATCGATTCTTTAGTTCAACATAACGTTTGTACCAAATATTGACATAAGCATCTGAAAATGGACCTCTTCCGTTGTTAATCCAATCAACTAGGATTTTGACATTTTCTTTGAGAATGAAATCCAAATCATCAGAATAGTGCATCTGTTTTTTGTGACGTTCATATTCTTCTACATCCAACAGGCGTTTTTCACCATCAGCAAAGACTTTGACGTCTAAATCATAGTCAATGTATTTTAGAGCTTCATTATCCAGATAGTAAGGGCTGGCTAGGTTGCAGTAGTATGAAGTTCCATTGTCGCGAATCATGGCAATGATATTAAACCAGTATTTTTTATGAAAATAGACAATGGCTGGTTCACGTGTTACCCAACGTCGGCCATCACTTTCTGTTACCAGTGTGTGGTCATTAACACCAATAATGGCGTTTTCTGTTGTCTTTAGTACCATGGTATCTCGCCAGGTGCGGTGAAGATTCCCATCATGCTTATAACTTTGAATTGTAATAAAGTCGCCTTCTTTTGGAAGTTTCATAACTTACCAACTTTCTACAATTTATAAGTTTATCTTCTTTATTGTAACATATTTTCATAGAAATGCATAAGTTTTCATAGAAAATCTTAAAGATATTCTCTCAGAGCGCTGGCGATGTCGGAGAAATCATAGCCTTTGCGAGCTAGAGCTTGGGTCAGACGCTGTTTTAAGTCATAGCCGTCGTATTTTTTTGAGTACTTGCGGTATTGCTTCTCTAGCTCTTTATAGAGCAGTTCTTGCTGGTTTTCTTGGTCTTCTTCGATTTCCAAATGCTGATAGGCGGTTTTGGCTTGACTATAGGAAAAACCTTTGTTTATCAAGGATTGAAGAATTTTATCTTGTAAGGCCTTGCTGGGCAGTTTTCCCTGGTATTTTCTGAGCAGCTTTTGGGCAACCTTGTCTGTTAGTTCAGTGAAATCAAACTGGCTCAATTCGTCTTCAATAATAGTGCTAGAAATCCCTTTTTGACTGAGTTTTTGCTTGAGAACAAAAGCGCCTTTGTCACCAGTGAGAAGGTTGGATTGGATAAAAGAATGAGCATACTTTCTATCATTTATCCAATTATCCTTTTTTAGATTGTCCAAAACCTGGCTGATGATTTCTGGTTGGATGTCGTGCTGCGTTAAGTAGTCTTTGACTTCCTTAGCAGTTCTTTGCTTGAAGGAGAGATGATAGAGGGCTAGATTTTTCCCGTAGGAAAATTGCGCATAGTCTTGAATTTCTGATAGCTCCTGCTCTGTGATTTCCATTCCTTTAGACAGCATGAAGCGGACGATGGTGTCTTCTGTAATATAGAGCTTTTCACTGTCGTCCAACTCCAAGAGGTAGAGTCTTTTTTTCTTTTCGATTTTTGTGATTTTCATAAGAGATTTTGGTAGAATCCTTTCTTTTAGCCAAATGCTTCAAAGGCAGCTATCAAGCGCAGTTTGTCTGTATCAACATCTTTCCTGCCATAGTAGTCAAGAAAGAGCTCTGCGTATTGGGGGTCAGATAAATTATAAGTAAGAGACCAGGTTGCCCAGTAAAGATCAATGTGGCGATCACTAAGGCCAGCGAGGCCAACGTCAATAAAGCAGGAGAAGGTTGCTGCGTCTTTCAGAATGAAATTAGGCAAGCAGGCATCTCCATGAATCAAGGAGTCTGACGTCAGTAGGTGTCCCTGCTCTTGGATAAGCTGGTAGGCTTCTTCACGGCTTTGGATATAAAACTGAGGCAGTAAGGCTTTTTGATAAAAGCAACCTTTCCGATAATTTTCCTCTACTTGCTCTTTATAGTGTTGGAGGTGATGCTGGATTGGGAAATGCTGGGCTTGGAGGCTGTGAAGTCTTTTGAGTGCGGCAACCATCGTTTGGCAAAGTTCTTCTGGCTGTTGGAGAAAGGCTAGGGCGTCCTTACCCTTGGCTTCTTTAGTCAGCAGGTAGTCTTTATCTGCTGCTAGGTAGTGGATGACAGGTACACCGAGTCCTTGCTTTTCAAACCATTTGGCAAGTGTGGCTTCTTGGGCTAACTGTTCTTTTTGGTCGATTTTCAAATAATAGCCCGTATCAGCATAGAAAACACTGGCTGCAGAATGTGAGGAGCTGTCGTAAAAATTGGCTCCCTCTAGATAAGTTCGTATTTGCTCAGGGAATTGGGCTAGTGGAAGGGATATTTTTTCTGCTTTCATACTTTTATTGTAACATATTCTCAACTAATGCGAGGCGGCGTGGTATAATAGAAGCATGAATGTGAAAGTGAAGCAAAGAATCCCTTTGAAAATTAAGAAAATGGGAATCAATGGGGAAGGGATTGGATTTTATAAGAAAACGCTGGTCTTTGTGCCAGGGGCTTTGAAGGGTGAGGAAGTCTACTGTCAGGTGACCAAGGTTCAGCGTAATTTCATCGAGGCTAAGCTCTTGACTATCAACAAGCGGTCAAAATTTCGGGTGGAAGCGCCTTGTGAGATTTATGATAGCTGTGGGGGCTGTCAAATCATGCACCTCCACTATGACAAGCAGTTGGAGTTTAAGGAAGATTTGCTGCGTCAGGCCTTGAAAAAATTTGCGCCAGCTGGTTACGAAAACTACGAGATTCGTCCGACCATTGGTATGCAGGAGCCGCTCTATTATCGGGCCAAGCTACAGTTTCAGACTCGGAAGTTCAAGGATGAGGTTAAGGCTGGGCTTTATGCCCAGAATTCCCACTATCTGGTCTCGCTGAAAAACTGTCTGGTTCAGGACAAGGTAACGCAAAAGATCATCAATAAGGTGGCTAGGCTTTTAGGCAAGTATAGGCTGCCTATCTATGATGAGAGGAAGATTGCTGGAGTACGCACTGTCATGATTCGCAGGGCCAGAAAGACGGGGCAGGTGCAGATGATTTTTGTGACAGGGCGTAAGCTGGACTTTTCTCCAGTCGTTCGAGATCTAGTGGCTGAATTTCCAGAGTTGGAGACAGTAGCGGTCAATTATCATACGAGCAAGTCCAGTGAGATTTATGGGGATAAGACAGAGATTATTTGGGGCGAGGAGGCTATCCAAGAAGGAGTGCTGGACTATGAGTTCTCCCTATCGCCTCGAGCTTTCTATCAGCTCAACCCTGAACAGACAGAGGTGCTCTATGGGGAGGCGGTTAAGGCGCTGGATGTAACGAAAGAAGATCATTTGATTGACGCCTATTGCGGAGTGGGGACTATCGGCTTTGCCTTTGCTAAAAGGGTCAAGTCTCTGAGAGGTATGGACATCATCCCTGAGGCCATTGAAGACGCTAAGCGTAATGCGAAAAGGATGGGCTTTGACAATACACTCTACGAGGCTGGGACGGCAGAGGAGATTATTCCTCGCTGGTACGCTGAGGGCTATCGGGCGGATGCCTTGATTGTCGATCCGCCGCGAACAGGTCTGGACGATAAGCTACTGGAGACGATTGTTCGTTATGCACCTGAAAAGATGGTCTACGTTTCCTGCAATGTCTCAACTCTGGCTCGGGATTTAGTCAAGCTCTGTCAGGTCTACGATGTTCACTATATCCAGTCGGTTGATATGTTTCCGCATACTGCTCGGACCGAGGAAGTGGTGAAATTATCCAAGCGAGATAGCTCTCGTTCGAGTTAATCGTAAGCAGCTCGCAAGAGCTGACAAAATCATTCTAAAAAGGACTTAGTTTTCTCTAATACAGGTCTAAGTCTTTTCTTTTGTCAAAATTGCAACGGATTTATAGGAAGATTAGTCTCCTCCTAATCTATTAGTCAAAAAAAGAGAACACTCGTTAAGTGTTCTCCAATGGCAATCGGTTATATTAGAATAAACCGAAGACTAGGACTGCAAGGACGGCACCAATAATTGGTCCGACAACTGGAATCCAAGCATAGCTCCAATCGCCATTTCCTTTGTTTGGAATCGGAAGGAGACTGTGCATGATGCGAGGTCCTAAGTCACGAGCTGGATTGAGGGCATAGCCAGTTGTTCCACCAAGTGAAAGACCAATTCCGACAATGAGTGTTCCGACAGCAAAAGTGCCAATGCCTGCTTGCAGCTTATAAAGTCCAAGAGCGAAGATAGTCAGCACAAGGACAAAAGTTCCAAGGATTTCGCTAATCAGGTTAGAGAAGGTATCTTTGATAGCTGGGCCTGTACTAAATGTACCCAGGACGTTAGCCGGATTTTCTTCAGCCAAATAGTGAGGTTTGAACTGCAGGAAGACGAGGAACTGTCCGACCATAGCACCTGCAAACTGAGCAAGGACGTAAGGAAGAACAGATGCCCAAGGCAAATCACCTTTCAGAGCTACTCCGATAGTTAGGGCAGGGTTCAGATGGGCTGGGCCAAGGTTGCCGGATACAAAAGCAGCAATGGCAACAGCAATCCCCCATCCCATAGTAATCACAATCCAGCCTGAATTGTGACTCTTAGTTTTGGGAAGAACCACACCTGCAACTACACCATTTCCCAGAAGGAGCAAGAGCAGTGTTCCTAAAAATTCGCCAAATATTTCTTTCATCATTTATGTTACTCCATTTAAAAGAAGGGGAGGCAGACAGTTGTTTTGCCTACCGCCTCTTCTCGTATTTTCTATTTTTTTAATTCTTCTAAATCGTTATTTGCAAGGGCAGCCTGAACATCATTGCGATAAGCTGCTTTTTCTTCTTCTGTCCAGTCGTAGAATCGTCCCATTTCATCCAGAACAGGCTCTACAATAGCATCTAAGCTATCCCGCATAAAGAGCATGTGATTTGTCCGGCGAAGCAAAAAGTCAACTGGGCTGAGCGCTAATTCATTACGCATAGCATAATGCAGTGACAAGGTATCCGCTAGGCTGAGACCTGGTGCTTCTTCGATACTGTGAGCGAGGGCAAAGACTTTAGGAGCATTTGAACCGTAAAGATTTGCAAGATAGAAGGCTTCTTTGCTGTCTAAGCCACGTGAGACACCAAGTTGAGCAAATGCTTCGATTTCGGAATCCACATTTGCTGGATTGAGCTCTCCGCCTGAAACAGGGTAGGTCTTAGAGTTGATGAGCTTGAAGCTGCGGTCAAATTCTGCTTTGAGGATTTCAACCACACGCTCCATAGCGCCTTCAGCCATCTTACGATAGTCCGTAATCTTACCGCCAGCAAGGGTCAAGAGGCCATTGTTATCACGTTCCAAGCTGGAACCGCGGGACACAGCAGATGGGTCCAAGTGTTTTTCAGAAGTGCTGCTTTCGAGTTGCATAACAGCCGCTTCAACATCCTCACGGGATTTTTCTTTAGCCAAATAGCTTTCAACGGTCGCAATCAGTGCATTGAAACTTTCGTCGCTAATGGTACCGTTGTTTCCGCCGTTGTAGTCAGAAGCACTGTTTCCTGCGATTAGAGGACGCAGGCCAGCCCAGCTGCTTTCGATATCGTCAATTGTGATGTTTGCTTCTGGGAAGCGATTGTTGACAATGCCTAAGAGGTAATCTACATCTTCTTGTGTTACTTTTGGATGCTCTAGGTCGCCAGTGTAGTCAGTGTCGGTCGTACCAAAGTAGGTTTTATTTTCACGTGGAAGAACAAAGACCATCCGGCCGTCTCCCAAGCCTGTATCAAAGTAGACTGGCTGAGAAACCTTGATCTTGCTAGAGTCAACCACCAAGTGAACACCCTTGGTTGGACGCATTTGTGAGTATTGCTCACCATCATTTGACAGATTGCGCACCTTGTCGCTCCAAGGTCCAGTTGTGTTGATGACCAAGCGAGCCTTGATTTCAAAGACTTCATCCGTCAAGAGGTCACGCGCAACAACGCCTGTAATCTTTCCAGCTTCATCAAAGAGGAAGCCTTCTGCCTTGACATGGTTGGCAATCAGGGCACCGTCTTGGTTGGCGCGTTTGATATTTTCAATCACGAGGCGAGCGTCGTTGTTGCGGAAGTCAAGATAGACACCGCCGCCGACCAGGCCTTCCTTCTTAAGTTCAGGTTCCCGTTCTAGCACTTCTTCCTTGCTCAAGACCTTGTTGGCAGCAGGAGTATTGTTGACACCAGCCAAGAGGTCGTAGAGGTCCATAGCTACTTTGAGACGGAAGAGGCTGAAGGTAGCGCCGTCTTCTTCGTAGACAGGAAGCAGCATTGGATCTGGTTTTGGAATATGAGGGGCAATTTGCTGAACTACAGCACGCTCAGAAACTGTATCTGAGACCACCTCTACGTCGAATTGTTTGAGATAACGAAGACCACCATGGACCAGCTTGGTAGAACGGCTAGAAGTCCCTTCTGCAAAGTCCTGCATTTCAATCAGACCAGTCTCCAGGCCACTTGCAGCTGCTTGCAAGGCTACTCCAGCACCGGTAATCCCGCCGCCAATAATCAGGAGGTCCAAGGTGCGTTCCTGCATTTTTTTTATCGATAATTCACGTGTTTTCTTTGAAAATTCCATATTTATACACTTTCTAACTTAGTCATTTCATGCTTCTACTGACTTGATTATCAAAATATGAATCAGTATCAGTCGTCGATTTCTGCAAAGACTTGGGTTGCCTTAACGGCTTTTTTCCATCCTTTGTAGAGTTGTTCCTTGCGGGATTCATTCATAGATGGTTCAAAGAGTTCTCCAGTTTCATTGAGAGTACGGAGTTCGTCTAAGTCTTTCCAGTAGCCTACGGACAGTCCTGCCAAGAAGGCTGCACCGAGAGCAGTTGTTTCTAAGTTTTTAGCGCGGGCAATATCGATTCCCAAAATGTCCGCCTGGAACTGCATGAGGAAGTTGTTCATAGCAGCACCGCCGTCGACTTTGAGGACTTGAATAGCTGTCTTAGCGTCAACCTGCATAGTGTCAATGATGTCGCGTACTTGGTAAGCGATGGATTGCAGAGTAGCCTTGATAAAGTCTTCCTTACTGGTTCCGCGGGTCAAACCAAAGACAGATCCGCGGGCATTTTGATCCCAATACGGAGCGCCCAGACCTGTGAAGGCAGGTACGACATATACTTCGTCATTGTTGTGAGAATCAAGGGCATATTTTTCAGATTCTGGTGAATGTTCAACCATCCGAAGACCGTCGCGTAGCCATTGAATAGCACTTCCTGCAATGAAGATAGAACCTTCTAAGGCATAGTAAACTTTGCCGTTGATACCGTAGCCAATAGTTGTCAAGAGGTTGTTTTCAGACAGTTGCATCTCTTCACCAGTGTTCATGATGATGAAAGAACCAGTTCCATAAGTGTTCTTAACCATGCCAGGCTCAAAAGCTAACTGTCCAAAGAGAGCCGCCTGCTGGTCACCAGCCATACCAGAGATTGGAACTTCTCCGCCGTAGAAATGGAATGGAGCAGTCTTACCATAAATTTCTGAGTTAGAACGAACTTCAGGAAGCATGGCCTTTGGAATGTTGAGAATTTCCAAAATCTCATCGTCCCACTTGAGTTCCTTGATGTTATAGAGCATGGTACGGGCTGCATTTGAGTAGTCGGTCACGTGAGAAGCACCGTCAGTCAATTTCCAAACCAGCCAGGTATCGATAGTCCCAAAGAGCAATTCGCCCTTTTCAGCTCTTTCTTGTGCTCCCTCAACATGGTCCAAAATCCAGCGAACCTTGGTAGCAGAGAAGTAAGCGTCAATAATCAAACCAGTCTTTTCGTGGAATTTTTCCACATAGCCTTGGCTTTTTAGTTGCTCAGCCAGAGGAGCAGTCTGACGAGACTGCCAAACGATAGCATTATAGATAGGAAGACCTGTATTTTTATCCCAGACGACAGTTGTTTCACGCTGGTTGGTGATTCCGATGGCTTCGATTTGGTTAGGTTTGACTCCACTTTCGATGAAGGCGCCGGCGATAACGGACTGCACAGAGTTCCAAATTTCATTGGCATTGTGCTCAACCCATCCAGCTTGAGGGAAAATCTGAGTAAATTCTTTTTGACTGGAGCTAACTTTTTCTCCTTTTTTGTTAAAGATGATGGCGCGGGAACTAGTAGTTCCTTGGTCGATGGCCATGATGTATTTTTCTTGTGACATGAACTGTCCTCCTAGTAAAAATCTTGAGGATGTTTCCTCTACAGTAACTAGTATATAAAATAAAGCGCTTTCTTGCTCATCAACTTTTTTTAAATTTTAAAAAAATCTGAGGAGATTGTGCGAAAATCACAAAGAAACCTGGATTTCTCCAAGTTTCTTAATGAAATATCATGTGACGGATTTGAGCCAAATCTTCCAAATCTAAGTCATTTTTTAAATAATAGATGGGAACTTGCTGGGCCTGATGAATAGGATTGTTGGTGATGATGAGGTCATAATTTCTAGTAAGGTCGTAGGATTCAATCGTAATAAAGCGATTGTACTCTAAATACCGTCTTAAAATGGCCGTCATTCTGGAAACAACGATAAAGCTATCTGTCAAGTCCATTCCTATCTTGATGACTTGACCGTCGTTTTCAGCGATGTACTCCATCAGCTGGAGCCATTCCCACAAAACCTTTTTATCCAGAGATGTTCCCTGCTGGAAAATAGGCAGTTTGCTAAAAATAGTGTCTGCCACTTGTCGATAATCGTCTTCGCTCCATAAGTAAGGATGGCGCAATTCCAAGTCATGCTTGTATTTGTCTTGCAAGAGATAGCCTCGGAAAAGAAAGACGCGGGCGCAGAGCTGACTGAGTTCGTAGGTCACTTGGTCTTCAATGTAGTCACCTAGCAAGTCCTGGCCCTTCATCTCTTGAATCAGTTGCGTAATCAAACTGGCAATTTCACCGCCAAAGCCCAGTATATACTCCATGGTGTGCAGGGGCAGAATCCGATGGGAAAGCAGAAATGAAAAGAAAATCATCATTTCCCCGTCTTCCTGACTCAGAGTAATGTGCTGACCGGCAAAGAAATCATTTGTCCGGCGATGCAAGCGTAGATAGAAGATATTCTCAAAATAGCCCTGCATTTTCTGCTCAATGATTTGAAATTGACAGGCATTGACTCTTAGGCGCTGTTGGGTGATATGTGCCCAAAGAGCCAAGTCCAATCGCTGCCCTTGAGAGAGTTGGGCTCCGCAAAGTTCTTCTAAAACGACAACTTCCTGTCTTCTTTCTGGTTTTTGAAGTTCTTTTTCCCAATCTTGGCTTGACCAGACCTTACGAAAGAGGCAGAAATAAAAATAGCGGATTTGGTGCTCAGGCCCTTTCAAGCGGCCATTTTGGATAGATAGCTCAAACTCTGATAAAATCTGATTTAAACCGGATATATGACGGCCGAGTGTTGCTTCACTGATCATGAGCTCTTGGGCTAATTGATGGGCTAGAAACTGCTGATAGTAAAGCAAGTAGTTTAAAATCTGGTATTTGATAGAATTCCCCAAAAAGAGTCTGCAAATATCCCGTCCCTTGGTATCCGGTCCGACAGACAGACTGAGTGTTTCGTCCTGAAGCTGGATGGATAAGGCTGCATGATGGTCCATAGCCTTGTCGTTAATCAAGCTAATGTACTTGGTCAAGGTTGCTTTCGAGAAGCCTGTTTCAGACATAACGTCCTTCAAACTGGATGTAGAATGCTGCTGTAAATAAGACAGGACAATAAACTGCCCCGCTTCACTCTTTTCCATTAAGTCTGCAAGATACATACGAAAACCCTCTCAATTCACTAATCTTAGCTTATCACAAAAGAGAAAAAAGACGAAGCAATGTGCTTTATATTTTCTTATCGTTGTCTAAGGAAATAATAAACTGAAACAATCTGCCATCATGTCTATCTTAATTCGCTATTCTATTTCTTTTGAACAAGTATAAGAGGAGCAGATACTCACACTTTTTTGCTTTGAGTCTGATCGCTTTTTTATGGTATAATTGTAGAAAAGTGACGACGAGGGAGCAGCTATGGATAATGTGATTGATTTGTCTATCCCAGTGGCAGAAGTGATTGAGAAGCAGCCAGAAGTTTTGGATGTTCTGGTAGAATTAGGCTTTACGCCTCTGGCCAATCCTGTTATGCGCAATACAGTCGGGCGCGTGGTTTCTATCAAAAAAGGAGCTGGTATGAACGGCATTGACCTGAATAAAATCAAGCAAACTTTGGAATTAAACGGCTATGAAGTGGTGGGGATTTAGGCATGGCTACTGAACGCATTGAAGTCCTCAAGTCTATCTTGCTGGACCTACATAACGGTGCTTCTGCAGAGTCCGTTCAGGAGCTCTTCAACGAGCATTTTGCAGGTGTGTCCGCTATCGAGATCAGCCTGATGGAGCATGAGCTAATGAACTCAGATACGGGAGTGACCTTTGAAGATGTCATGTCCCTCTGCAATGTCCATGCCAACCTCTTTAAAGGTGCCATTCAGAATGTAGAGGTGGCTGATACCGACCATCCGGGTCATCCGGTTCAGATCTTTAAGCAGGAAAATCTAGCCTTGCGGGCTGCCCTCATGCGGGTTCGCAGGCTCCTATCTACCTATGAAAGCACAGAAGATGAGGACCTTCTTCCTGAAATCCGCAAGGGACTCCAGCGCCAGCTGGGTTTGGTAGGGCAGTTTGATATCCACTATCAGCGCAAGGAAGAGCTCATGTTTCCCATCATGGAGAGCTACGGCCACGATTCGCCACCCAAGGTCATGTGGGGGGTAGACGACCAGATTCGAGAACTTTTTCAAGAGGCTAAGATTGCTGCAGAGCAGTTGCCTGATACTTCTATTGAAGAAGTCAAGGACAAGTTTGAGACTTTTGCTGCTGAGTTTGAAGCTATGATCTTCAAGGAAGAATCAATCCTTCTCATGATACTCCTAGAGTCCTTTCATCAGGATGACTGGCTCAAGATTGCTGAGGAAAGCGATGCTTATGGCTATGCTATCATCAAGCCAACGGAGAAATGGATTCCTGCGCGGCACTCATTCTCGGAGGAGGAAGCTGGGGATGTTGCTGATGAAGGAAGCGAAGCGCCAGCAAGCACAGAGCAGACTAGTGATGGCAGGTTTGAGCAGGTTATTGATACGCCGGATGGTCAGGTCACTATCTCCTTTAAGCCCAAGGAAAAGAAGGAGCAAGACTTTAATCGGGACTCCCAGCAGCCTTTTGGTCATGGCTATCTGTCGGTGGCGGAGGCCAATCTGATTTTGGACCATCTGCCCATGGAGATTACCTTTGTCAATAAGGACGATATTTTCCAGTATTATAATGACAGCGTGCCAGCGGACGAGATGATTTTCAAGCGGACGCCGTCCCAGATAGGACGCAATGTCGAGCTCTGTCACCCGCCCAAGTTTTTGGACAAGGTGCGGCGGATTTTCAAGGCTCTGCGTGAGGGAGAGCGGGACAAGTTTGAGATGTGGTTCAAGTCGGAATCACGTGGCAAGTTTGTTCATGTGACCTATGCAGCGGTGCGGGATGAGGCTGGTGAATTTCAGGGGGTGCTGGAGTACGTACAGGATATTCAGCCCTTCCGCGATATTGACAGTGATTTTTACCGAGATTTGGACTAGGTATTTGCAGTTAGAAAGTGAGAAAAATGAGTTACGAACAGGAATTTTTACAGGAGTTTGAAGCTTGGGTCAAGACCCAGGTCATGATTAACGAGATGGCGCTCAAGGAGAGTCAGGCAGTCTACGAGGCGGACCAGGACGAGCGAGCCAAGGAAGCAGCCATTCGCTATGAAAGTCGTCTCGATGCCTACCAGTTCCTTTTAGGAAAATTCGCCAACTATCAGGCGGGCAAAGGCTTCCACGACCTGCCAGACGGACTTTTGGGGGAGAGAAATTATTGATTTTTCGCTGGAAAGGTGATAGAATAAGTTCATCAGAGGTGTTTTGAATCCCACATTTTACAGAAAGTGGCGGTGCTGAGAAGTCCACAATTGTGTCAAAACTGGTTGCTGATGAGATGATAAATTGAAATAAAAGTGTCTTTTTGTTTCCTTTTAGGACTAGGCAGCGAGTTGCAGGCTATACTAGCGTATGCCAAAGCGAGTTAACGACGTCATAAAAGAGAAACAAGAAGAGAAAAGTTGCGGGCATCTGCCCGAAATTGGGTGGTACCGCGGATAAACACATTCGTCCCTGTCATAGATATGGCAGGGGCGATTTTTTGTAGAAAGTGAGGGAGAAGGATGACAAGAGCTGAGTTACCAGAACGATTAGAAACAGAACGGCTAGTCTTGCGAGTCCGCACCGTGGCTGATGCAGTGGATATCTTTGACTATGCCAGTCGGCCAGAAGTCTCCTATCCAGCAGGCTTTCCGCCCGTCAAGACCTTGGAAGATGAGATTTATTATCTGGAGCATACCCTTCCTAAGCGTAATAAAAAGGAGAATCTCCCAGCAGGCTATGGAATTGTCGTCAAAGGAACAGATAAAGTCATCGGCTCTGTTGATTTCCCTCGTCGTCATGAGGATGATGTCTTGGAGCTTGGCTATATCTTGCACCCAGACTACTGGGGACGAGGCTATGTGCCCGAAGCAGCGCGTGCCTTGATTGACCTAGCTTTTAAAGAATTGAATCTTCACAAGATAGAATTGTCTTGCTTTGGCTACAATATCCAAAGTCAACGAGTCGCTGAAAAATTAGGCTTTACCCTCGAAGCTCGCATTCGAGACCGCAAAGATGCCCAAGGCAATCGCTGTGACAGTTTGATATATGGCTTACTGAGGAGTGAGTGGGAGGTGGTTTGATGCACATTTTCATCATTGGGGCTCCGGCTTCTGGGAAAATGACGATTGGTCAAGAGTTATCTCGACTGACGGATGCTACCCTCTTTTATAACCATCAAGCCATAGATTTTGCACTGGAAATCTATCCGGACTTTACAGAGGAAATGTGGGAGTTTGTTCGAGGGCTTACCTTTTCTTTCCTTGGAGCAAGAGCTAGGAATCATCGATCGGTGATTTTAACAGACGTAATTGATTTTTCAAATCAGTACCAGCTGCTGTATTTGAAGAAAATTCAGGATTTGTTGGATGACTATCATCAAGAGATTCTTTTTGTGGAGTTGGAAACAAGTCTTGAAGAGCGTTTACATCGAAATCGAACGGAGAATCGATTAAAGCACAAACCCTTAAAACGACATATTGAGGTATCTGAAAGAGAAATTTTAGAGACAGCTGAAACACTTCAATTAAATTCCCAACATCAACCGAATGAGTTGCACCACTACCTTAAAATAAATAATACGAATCTGTCTGCAGAAGAAGTTGCTAAGCAGATTCAAGATAAAATGAATACAATAGAGAAAGGACAAACACATGTCTAAACAACTTTCACCTAAATACAATCCAGCCGAGGTTGAGGCTGGTCGTTACCAAAAATGGCTTGATGCTGATGTTTTCAAGCCTTCAGGCGATCAAAAGGCTAAGCCTTATTCAATCGTGATTCCACCACCAAACGTGACTGGTAAACTTCACCTTGGTCATGCTTGGGATACGACTTTACAAGATATCATCATCCGTCAAAAACGGATGCAAGGTTTTGACACCCTTTGGCTTCCAGGGATGGATCACGCTGGGATTGCGACTCAAGCTAAGGTTGAGGAGCGCTTGCGTGGTGAGGGTATTAGCCGTTACGATTTGGGGCGTGAAAAATTCCTAGAGAAAGTCTGGGAATGGAAAGACGAATATGCCACTACCATCAAGGAACAATGGGGCAAGATGGGGCTCTCTGTAGACTACTCTCGTGAGCGTTTCACTCTTGATGAAGGTTTGTCAAAAGCTGTTCGCAAGGTCTTTGTGGACCTTTACAAGAAAGGCTGGATCTACCGTGGTGAGTTTATCATCAACTGGGACCCCGCAGCTCGCACAGCCCTTTCTGATATCGAGGTGATTCATAAGGACGTTGAAGGTGCCTTCTACCACATGAACTACATGCTAGAAGATGGTTCACGCGCCCTTGAAGTTGCGACCACTCGTCCTGAGACCATGTTTGGGGATGTTGCAGTTGCGGTCAATCCAGAAGACCCACGCTACAAGGACTTGATTGGTAAACATGTCATCCTTCCAATCGCTAATAAATTGATTCCAATCGTTGGAGACGAACACGCAGACCCTGAGTTTGGTACTGGTGTTGTGAAAATCACACCTGCCCACGATCCAAACGACTTCTTGGTTGGACAACGCCACAACTTGCCACAAGTCAATGTCATGAATGATGACGGAACCATGAATGACTTGGCCTTCGAATTTGCAGGCATGGATCGTTTCGAAGCTCGTAAGGCAGTCGTTGCTAAGTTGGAAGAAATCGGTGCCCTCGTTAAAATCGAAAAACGTGTTCACAGCGTTGGTCACTCAGAACGTACAGGTGTTGTGGTTGAGCCACGCTTGTCTACGCAATGGTTCGTCAAGATGGACCAATTGGCTAAAAATGCCATTGCCAACCAAGACACAGACGACAAGGTAGAATTCTACCCACCTCGTTTCAACGATACCTTCCTCCAATGGATGGAAAATGTCCACGACTGGGTGATTTCTCGTCAGCTTTGGTGGGGGCACCAAATCCCTGCTTGGTACAATGCTGAGGGTGAAATATATGTCGGCGAAGAAGCTCCAGAAGGTGACGGTTGGACTCAGGACGAAGACGTCTTGGATACTTGGTTCAGTTCTGCCCTTTGGCCATTCTCAACCATGGGCTGGCCTGATGTCGACTCAGAAGACTTCAAACGTTACTTCCCAACTTCAACCTTGGTAACAGGTTATGATATCATCTTCTTCTGGGTGTCTCGTATGATCTTCCAATCTTTGGAGTTCACTGGCCGTCAGCCATTCCAAAACGTCCTTATCCACGGTCTTATTCGTGACGAGCAAGGACGCAAGATGTCTAAGTCTCTTGGGAACGGGATTGACCCAATGGATGTCATCGAGAAATACGGTGCCGATGCCCTTCGTTGGTTCCTTTCAAACGGTTCTGCGCCAGGTCAAGACGTGCGCTTCTCTTACGAGAAAATGGATGCTTCATGGAACTTCATTAACAAGATCTGGAACATCTCTCGCTATATCCTCATGAACAATGAAGGCTTGACCCTTGAGCAAGCAACTGCCAATGTCGAAAAAGTTACCAACAAGGAAGCTGGAAATGTCACTGACCGCTGGATTCTCCACAACCTCAATGAAACGATCGGCAAAGTCACTGAAAACTTTGATAAGTTTGAGTTTGGTGTGGCTGGCCACATCCTCTATAACTTTATCTGGGACGAGTTTGCGGACTGGTATGTTGAGTTGACCAAGGAAGTCCTTTATAGCGATAACGAAGAAGAGAAAGTCATCACACGTTCTATTCTCCTTTATACTTTGGACAAGATCCTTCGACTCCTTCACCCAATCATGCCATTCGTGACAGAGGAAATCTTTGGGCAAATCTCAGAAGGCTCTATCGTTACAGCGGAATACCCAACTGTTAACCCAGCCTTTGAAGACCTTGCTGCCCACACAGGTGTGGAAAGCCTTAAAGACCTGATCCGTTCTGTTCGGAATGCGCGTGCCGAAGTAAACGTTGCACCAAGCAAGCCTATCACAATCCTTGTTAAGACAAGCGATAGCGACTTGGAAGCCTTCTTTAACAGCAATGTCAACTACATCAAACGCTTCACAAATCCAGAACACTTGGAAATCGCATCAACCATCCCTGCACCTGAACTCGCAATGTCAAGCGTCATCACAGGAGCAGAAATCTACCTGCCACTGGCAGACCTCCTCAATGTCGAAGAGGAACTGGCTCGTCTCGACAAGGAACTGGCTAAATGGCAAAAAGAACTGGACATGGTTGGTAAGAAGCTTTCTAACGAACGCTTCGTAGCCAATGCCAAACCAGAAGTCGTCCAAAAAGAACGCGACAAACAAGCCGACTACCAAGCCAAATACGACGCGACGGTCGCACGTATTGATGAGATGAAAAAGTTGGTGAAATAAACATAGAAACACGGTGATAAACCGTGTTTCTTGGTATAATTTGAAGAGAGAAAACTTATCTCGGAGGGTATATGTTTATTTTAATCGGGATTTTCTTATTTCTATTCTCTATTAATTCGTTTATTAATGGGTGGAGAAAACTGGACATAGTGATAGTAATTGGTTATTTGTATTTGTTATGTAAACAATCAAGTAATTTAAGTTTTACATCAATGCAAAATTTAGATATTGCTCTTATCATTATATTACTGTTCTATTCTATATCTGATATTTTGTGGGGATTAAGAATTGTTGGATTAACCATACCTCTAGTTCGAAATATTATATTGAGGTACATTAATTTTAAGGATTATCTCGAATATAAAATTAGAATTTATATTCGAGATATAAGTGAAGTTGTCTTGCTTTTATTGCTGATAATATTAATCTATGTTCAAGAGTATTTCAAAGTGCCCACAGTTTCGTTTCAAAATACCAATATCGTTGAGTTAATTAGTTTTGAAATTGGAGTATTTGGTCTGTATGGTATATACGTTGGTTTTCTTCAATTTTTAACGGAAAATGATAAGGCTTATTATCTAGGAGTAAGCAAGACTAAATTCATGCTAGATAGATCAATTTGGTCAAGATTCACTCGGGCAAAATTTTTCCATATCCTTTTATTCCTTACAGTTGCAATGCCTGTTTTAAGTAATTTTATTCATCAGACAAATTATCTTGAATATATTTGGCAAGCAAGTTCAGGAATAGTAGTCATTATTTATATCTATTTACTAAAACTGAATATAAGTGTTGCTTATAATGTTTTTAGGCTAAATGCTGAAGTGATTCATAAAAAAATTCAAAATCAAGATTCGTCATCGGCTGAGATGATAAAGAAATTGAGGGAATTACGGAAAACAAGTGTTGATGAGGAAATTTCTATCTATCTTCAAAGAGAAATGAAGGAGTTATTTTGGAAAGTATATAAAAAACCAGATGAATATGTCGATAATTTTGTATCTGTCTTTCTAGAAAATCGGTTTTTATTAATTGATGTAGAGGAGCGTAATGATTTTGTATATTCTATCTTTCATGAAGAATACTGGGAAAACTATAACTTAGCTTACTCAATCGATGAATATTTAGAAGAGCTTTCATCTAAGCAAATTTCTGGTTTCTATAACTTCTATAGAAGGTATTGCAAATATAAATGGGAATTTTTGAAGAAATTTCAGGATAATATTCTTTCAAATACATGGAAAGAACTAATTGAGCAGGATCTTAGAGTTTTCCAAAATCTTGAGAAAAAGGATGATACATTTGAAGTTTTACAAATCGAGAAACCTACGAGTCTCTATTTGGGACAATCAAGTGATTATAAAATCAAAGAATATTTATTTGAGACTCTTATTAACAATAAAGCTATCGAACTAAATGTAATAGTTGATGAATTGAAGAATGAATTACATTCTATTAAGAATTCCAAAGAAGAAAAAGAGTTGCAAGAGCAAAATGAAGATTTTTTACGTTTTAAATTAAATCAGCTATTCAAGCTATACGAGAAAGGAGAGAGAGAGTTTTCTCTTCCAGAATTTAAAAAGTTGTCTTATGAGTCTGATGGGAGAAAATATAATGATTTCCATAACAGTATGTTGTATTCAGAAATCTGTTTTAATTATTTGGATAGAGGAATAATTGGAACTTTCGTCCAAAATAAAATTACAGAAGCTGAGAGTGAAGAAGAAATAAAACAAAAAAGAAGAGCTGAAAAAATTCAAAACTTAATATTAAGTATGAATGAAGAATATCGATTAGCTTTTATGCTATATCGGTTAATCTACACCGACTATACACAATGGGATGATAACATTGAATTTTATGATGCTGAGTTTAAAAAATTAATGAGCTGCGATGAAGAGCAACAAAACTACCTTTTCGAGCAAGCTAAAGAGATAATCTTAAGAACAAATATTAGCTATCGTATTACAGATGAAATTTTAGATAAATTATGGACAAAACGAAATGAAAAAATAACAGATTTTTATTGGTTTAATCAGTTTGGTAGAAGTCATCAAATGTCAGAACTTAAAATTGTCTATGTTCAATGGTTATTGTCAGGTAAAAAATTTTCATTCTCAAGCAGATTTAGCTTTATAAATGATTCATTCAGCTTTGGTAAGGTAGTAACAAGAGCGAATCAAAGTGAAAAAAGTATAAAAGTCTCCAGTAATAAATTACATTGGAAACGTGTTAGAAATAAAGAGAAAATTGATAACTTCTGTAGAGAATATTTGCTTCTTACTGATAAGTTAGATTCTATTTTCACAAATGATTTTTATTCGTACAAGCAAAATGATATACAATTATCAGTTGAATATCTTTTGAGTACGAATAAAGTTGACTTATCAAATGTAATAGCAAATCTATCAGTATCAAGTTTATTACGTCTAGAATGGATATTAAGATTCAGGGTTCACCGTTACAATCGAGATTTTAGCTATACTAGAAGAACCATTTTTGATGCCATGACTTCAAATAGTCCATTTTATTGGTCTGGTGGGGAAGGAGTGTTAGAATTTTATACCCTAAAAATTATTGACAGTTTTTATCAAGAGTTATATATGGATACTCAATTTCTAGAGGGGATTAAATGTAAATTGATATTTATATTGAATTCGCATAATAAAACTGTTGAAGAATATGTAGAGTCAATTGTTAAAAAAGATTCTGGGGTTGATAATATTTCAATCCTACAGAAAGGACAAATCATTTCTAGATTAAATGATATTTTATTTTACGAAGATAAACAATCTGAATCAAAAGTTAGAAAAAAATATCGATATAAATAATGGATTCATACTTTTAAATCATTAGTTAACACCATTAAATTTAACAAGACATAATTTCATGGCTGTACCAACTTCAGTCCGTTTATCAGATGAGTTAAATGAAAAGCTGACTTTATGGACGAGTTCCCACAATATCTCTAAGTCGGAGTTTATTGCTCAGATTTTGGCAGAAAAGTTAGAGTATCTTTATGACATCCAAGAAGCTGGTAAGGCGATCCAGTCAACTGATAAGCAAGAAATTCTTGGAAATTGGATCTTACGTGGTGTTTTCCAGTTGAAGGAACGGGAGCTATTGACGGGAAAACGGCTCAATGAACTGGAAATCAATGGTATTCGTTTGACTAAGTTTAAAATGGCGAAATTGGAATTGAATTCATCTGGATTGATACCGAAAACCCACCTAGCGATGCCATCGGTTGGGTAAGTAAAAGGAGCCTTTAGTTTTTAAATAATTCCTATACTAGACTCCTTTCCCAGCACCAACCATACACTAACCTCCCAAACTCAGTTTGGGAGGTTAGTAATTTATATCTTCTGTTTGGCCTTGATAGTGGTAAATGCAGAGTCGCTTTGTCTGTTCGGGACGGCTGATGGTAAAGTGGAAGTAATGGTCTTTCTGATCTAAACTTTTGGCCTTAGAGAGTTTGAAATAAGTGACCTGGCGGCTGGCCATGTGGCGGAGGATATCGTCTTCCATGACCATCAGAGGCTGGGGAAGATTGGAGAATTGATAAAAATCTTCTTGAAATTGATAGTAGTTCTGGGAAAAATAGTCAAATTGAAGTTCCTCATGTAGATTCTGAGTAGTCATCTGTGCCTCCTAGGGCTTGTATCGAAAGAATCTGGTGGATAGCAAGGCCTTTGTAATGGTCACCTTCCTGCAGGAGGACTCGCTTGCAGTCCAGATGAAAGACGGTAGCATTAATGTCGGTCAGCCTTTCCTTATTAAGAAAGGTGATTCGGATGGGAACTTGCTGGCTGTAGGCTTGACTGAGCAAGTGGAATTTTTCCTGTCTGTCAAGCTGGGTCAGGCGACTGATATCTAGTTCTTTTTGGGCCAGAGTAGTGCTGTGTTCAGAGAGAAAAAAGCCAGCCCATTTCGCCATGCCTCGATCCTGAAAGTCACGAGCCGACTGGTAGGGGAGATAAGAGCGGTCGGTCATGATAAGCCCTCCAGCCCTCCAGCTGAATGGCCACCTGTTAGCTTGCTTCGAGCGATGGCACGAGAGGACTCCAGCAAGGCCGATCCCTTAAGCAAAGAGGCAAAGCCGAAGCGATCTCTGATGCGGTCAATCGTCAGCTGGAGCTCCTCTTCTTTTTGAATTTGCAGAGGATCATCAAAGAGAGAAATCAGACCATAACCTTGATCGACAAAGTCACTGTAAAAAACGCCAATCTGTCGGATAGCCCTGCCCTGATATTTAGAACGAAAAAGCTGAACGACGATTTGAGCCAATCGATCGCTGTTATTGGTAGGCTCAATTTTTCTCTGTGTATGAATGGAAGGCAGGCGCTCCTGCTTGGAATAGCGGGCATAGATGGATACACACTGGCACTTCTTACCAGACCGTCTGAGCCGAATGGCAACTTGCTCAGCCATTTCTTGGAAAACAAGCTCAATCTCTGCCTGCTGTCTATAGTCTCGGGGGAGAATTTGCGAATTCCCTAATCCATGCGACTTGACCTGATAAGGCTTGTGAACATTGCTTTCATCAATGCCATGAGCGTGAAACCAAAGCTGCAGACCCATAACCCCCATTTCTTTTTTGAGAATATCGGGGTTAAAGTGAGCTAAATCATAAATGGAGTGGATGCCTAGTTTCTCAAGACGAGTGGCCGTTCGGTGGCCAATGCCCCAAAAATCAGTCATGTTTGGAATAGTCCAGACCTTACTGGGAACATCTTCATAGGACCAGTTGACCCGCATCTTTTTTGTATGTTTGGCTTCAATGTCCAAGGCTAATTTGGCTAGAAGAGGATTGGCGTTGCTCAGGCCGATAGAGGCATAAATCCCGGTCTTCTTCCAGATAGCCTGTTGAATGCGGGCAGCCAGCAGGTCCAGTTTGGTCCTGCGGTCCAGCGTCTGATCAGGAATGAAGTAGTTGATAGAGCTTGTCAAATCTAGGAAGCCCTCATCGATTGAGTAGGGGAAAATGTCATCGGGAGCTGCGAAATCCTGGAAAATTTTTTGGATTTCCATGTTTTTCTGGATGTAGTAGTTCATCCGAGGTGGGACCAATAAGGTCTTTTGAGCAGCATCTTCAATAAAGCGCACATAATCTGCTGTAATAGGCAGTCCCTGCTTGTGGGCAGCAGCATAGTTGAACTTGCGGGTGTGGACATCAAAAGGAAGATTATAGCTTCGGCTGACATTCTGGCTGCCGAAATTCTTTTTAAAGAGAGGAGTGGCAGCTAATATCAGTCCAGCAGAATTTTCAATTCGGCTCATGACACAGAGCGAGGTTTTTAAAGGGTCAAGGCCGAGGGAAATGCATTCGCAAGAGGCATAAAAACTTTTCATATCCACAAAAGCGATGTCTGAACGAGGCTCGCGTGAATAATCAAATAGGACCATAGCTTATACCTCAATTGGCAGAAAATGTCCGACTACGATACCAACAATGCTAGGTTGGTCTTCATAAGGAGCAAAGAGATCCTCGTAGTCAGGATTGATAGATTCTAAGCGTAGACCTTCAGCTTCACGATAGACTTTTTTGATATAGGTCTTGCCATTCCACATGAGAGCATAGACTGCCCCATCGTAGTCGAATCCTGTCTGTTTCATAAGGGCAACAGAGCCATTTGGATACTTGGGCTCCATAGAATCCCCAGAGACCCAAGATGCAAAGTCGTGCTGGATATCTTGATCAAAGTAGACAGTTTCGTAGTCTGTTTCATTGTCATAGTAGCTGTGACCGAGACCTGCAGCCAGCTCAACTGATAGAACCTTATAGGCTGTAAGAGAGCTAACCTTGCGCTGTCTTTCTAGGAGCTGACTAGCGAGCTGGTCTACTTCTTTTTTATGCGGTGGGGTTAGTAAAGGGTAGGTGTAGAGCGCGCTGGTCTCATCCACAAAGTAGTTCTCTTGGACCTTGAGACAGGTGGCTAACCTCCTGAGATTTTTTGCGTGGGGTTCTGCTAGACCATTTTCCCAAGCAGAGTAAGTCTTTCGAGAGATGCCCAGCTCTTGGTAAATGGAAGCCTGTGCCAGATTAAGCTCCAAACGGCGTTTTTTTAATTTTTCATGAGAAAACATATCCACCTCCTATGTAACGTTTTAAAAGTTACATATAGTATAACAAATGGAATCAAGAAAAGCAAGTTCTTTTTTGAGTATTGTTATTTCTAGCAATAGTGTGGTAAACTGTAGGGAGGAATATAACCTGGAGGTAGCGAGATGTTTCCTATGACAGCAAAAACGATCATGACAGAAGAAGCTTATCGCCGTTTCGCTTGGACCAATTTCTGGTATAAAAAGAATGGCATCTTCTCACTGATTCTCCCTGAGATAGTGGTGCTGATATGCGGTGCAATCTGTTTTTTTATCGGGGAACCTTTGCCAGGCGTAGCTTTTCTTGTTACTGTGGCAGTCCTTCCTTTTCTTTACTATCTGTCCATGAATCGACATATTAAAAAGTTTTATAGAGGCAACCCCCTCTGGCATGATATAGAGCAGGAGTTTAGCTTCTATGAGACAGACTTTCGTGTCGTTAATCGGAATAACAATGCCAGATTTGACTACCAAGATATTATGGCGATTATAGACAAGCCAGAAACTTTTTATATTATGGTTGGTCGGTCAATGGGACTGATCTTGGATAAGGCAGACTGTCAGCCTGAATTAATTGATTTTTTACTGAAATTAAAAGAAAACAGAAGTCTCTAATTTGGGGTGCTTCTGTTTTTAATCTGTCAAGTTTTCAAAAAATTGGCCTCCTGTGCGATGTGTGTTATAATGTTTTTTATGAGAGTTGTGGCAGGTAAATATGGGGGCAGGCCCCTCAAGACTTTGGACGGCAAAACGACTAGGCCTACGACTGATAAGGTCAAGGGAGCAATTTTTAATATGATTGGTCCCTATTTTGACGGAGGTCGGGTGCTGGATCTTTATGCTGGGAGCGGGAGTTTGGCCATTGAGGCTATTTCGCGAGGTATGGAGACAGCTGTCTTAGTCGAAAAGGATCGCAGAGCTCAGGCTATTATTTCAGAAAATATTCAGATGACCAAGGAGCCGGAACGTTTTGACTTGCTCAAGATGGAGTCTGGCCGAGCCTTGGAAATGTTGACGGGGACTTTTGACTTGGTTCTCTTAGATCCGTCTTATGCCAAGGAGCAGATTGTGGCAGACCTTGAGAAGCTAGAGGAAGGCCAGCTATTGAGTCAAGATGTCCTAGTAGTCTGTGAGACAGACAAGGAAGTGGAATTACCAGAAGAAATTGCCGGGCTGGGCATTTGGAAGCAGAAGATATATGGAATTTCAAAGGTAACAGTGTATGTCAGATAAGATAGGATTATTCACAGGGTCTTTTGACCCGATGACCAAGGGCCATGTGGACCTGATTGAGCGGGCCAGCAGGCTCTTTGATAAGCTCTATGTAGGGATTTTCTATAACCGAGAAAAGTCTGGTTTTTTCACAATTGAGGCCAGAGAGCGCATGGTCAAAGAAGCTCTGCAGCATTTGGATAATGTTGAGGTTATTACTTCTCAGAATGAGCTAGCAGTGACAGTGGCCAGAAGACTAGGAGCCAAGGTCTTTGTGCGTGGTCTCCGTAACAGTCAAGACCTAGACTATGAAGCCAATATGAACTTTTTCAATCAGGAATTGGCAGGAGAAATGGAGACGATTTTCTTGCTCAGCAAACCAGTCTATCAGCATATCAGTTCATCACGTATTCGTGAGCTGATTGCTTTTCAGCAGGATATCGCGGCCTATGTGCCCCAAAGTGTAATCAAAGAATTAGAAAGAATCAACAATGAAAAGAATTAAGAAGTTTATATTGCCGACGGTCATTGGCGTCACTATTGCCTTTTTTATAGCAGCTCTTTGCGTTCGTCTGCCTTATTATATAGAAGTTCCTGGTGGTGCCGAGGATGTTCGGCAGGTCTTGCTGGTTGATAATAATGCTGACAAGGAAGCAGGTTCCTACAACTTTGTGACAGTCGGAGTAGAGCAGGCAACCTTTGCTCATCTGGTCTATGCTTGGCTGACTCCTTTTACAGATATTTATTCCGCCAAGGATATGACGGGTGGCTCCACGGATGAGGAATTCAATCGGATCAACCAGTTTTACATGGAAACATCGCAAAATATGGCCAAATATCAGGGGTTGACGACAGCTGGTAAAGAGATTAAAATGGACTATCTAGGGGTTTATGTCCTGCAGGTGGCAGATAACTCAACCTTCAAGGGAATTCTCAATATTGCTGATACGGTAACTGGTGTCAATGATAAGACATTTGAAAGCTCTGAGGAACTGGTCAAGTATGTCAACTCGCAGAAGCTTGGGGATAAAATCAAGGTGACTTTCCAAGAAGATGGTCAGGAGAAATCGGCAACCGGTAAGGTCATCAAGTTGGAGAACGGTAAGAACGGGATTGGGATTAGTCTGATAGACCGGACGGAGGTCAGCAGCAGTATTCCGATTACATTTTCAACTGAGGGTATTGGCGGTCCTAGTGCTGGTCTCATGTTCAGCCTAGCCATTTATACTCAGTTGGCTGATCCGACCCTTCGTGACGGCCGCGATATTGCAGGGACCGGCAGCATCAGCCGTGAAGGTGAAGTTGGTGAAATCGGCGGAATCGATAAGAAAGTCGTTTCAGCGGCCCAAAGCGGAGCAGACATCTTCTTTGCACCGAACAATGAACTGACAGAGGAAGAGAAAAAGCTTTCTCCTAATGGGAAAAACAACTACCAAACGGCTCTGGAGACAGCCAAGAAGATTAAAACGGATATGAAAATTGTTCCAGTTAAAACGCTGCAAGACGCCATTGACTATCTGAAAAAGAACAAGTAAGATCTTAGCTTTGCTAAGATTTTTCTTGTGAGATAGACAAAGTTATCTGGCTTTCTTTACTTTAAATCGTCAGACTTTTTTCAGAAAGATATTTTTGATGAAAAGTCCGCGAAATACTGGCTGATTTATGATAAAATAAAGTGTTGTAGATAAACTATCCAAGAACGTTAAAGGAAGAGTATGCGTAAAGATATTTCACCTGAATTGTATAATTATAATAAATTCCCAGGACCAGAGTTTAAACAGATTGATAGCAAGATTGTTGCAGAAAAATTCGAGTTTGAATTGATTGAGAACTATAAGGAAGGCTTTGACTTGACTGCCTTTCATCAGCGCTTTTCAGAAATTCTCACCAAGTTTGACTATATTGTCGGTGACTGGGGCAACGAGCAGCTACGCCTGCGCGGTTTTTACAAGGACGAGCGGGCTAATGAAAACGATGAGAAGATCAGCCGCTTAGAAGACTATTTGCTGGAGTACTGCAGCTATGGCTGTGCTTATTTTGTCTTGGAAAATCCAAATCCCCAGCGCGCTTCTTTTGATAAGAAATCGCATGGCAAGAAAGAGACAGAAGGTCGGTCAAAACGTTCTCGCAATAGCCGTTCAGGCAGCAACCGCAATCGCAGAAGCGATCGAGACCGAGACAGTCGTTCTAAAAGGGACAATAAGCGCTCTCGCAACAATTCCCAGCAAGATAGGCAGAAAAAGCAAAAAAACAGCAATCGCCATTTTGTGATTCGCCAGAATAAAGGAGAAAAATGAAACCATCTATTTATAGCTTAACGCGTCAGGAAATGATTGAATGGGCGGAAGCTCAGGGAGAAAAGAAATTCCGTGCCGCCCAGATTTGGGAGTGGCTCTACCGCAAGCGGGTCCAGTCTTTTGAAGAGATGACCAATCTGTCCAAGGACTTGATTGCCAAGCTAAATAATCAGTTTGTCGTCAATCCGCTCAAACAGCGCATTGTTCAGGAGTCAGCTGATGGTACGGTCAAGTACCTCTTTGAGCTGCCGGATGGTATGCTGATTGAGACGGTGCTCATGCGCCAACATTATGGGCTTTCTGTCTGTGTGACCACCCAGGTTGGCTGCAATATCGGCTGTACTTTCTGTGCCTCTGGCTTGATTAAAAAACAACGTGACCTTAATAACGGTGAGATTGTAGCTCAGATTATGCTGGTTCAGAAGTATTTTGACGAGCGTGGTCAGGATGAGCGGGTCAGCCATATCGTGGTTATGGGAATCGGCGAGCCATTTGATAACTATGACAATGTGCTCAAGTTTGTCCGGACAGTCAATGATGACAAAGGTTTGGCTATCGGTGCCCGCCATATCACGGTTTCAACTTCAGGACTGGCGCATAAGATTCGTGACTTTGCCAATGAAGGTGTGCAGGTCAATCTAGCTGTATCCCTCCATGCCCCGAATAATGATCTGCGGACCAGCATCATGCGGATTAACCGGTCCTTCCCTATCGAAAAGCTTTTTGCAGCTATCGAATACTATATTGAGACGACCAATCGTCGAGTGACCTTTGAGTACATCATGCTCAATGAAGTCAATGACGGGGTAGAGCAGGCCAAGGAACTGGCTGAGCTGCTTAAGAACATTAAGAAGTTGTCTTATGTCAATCTCATTCCTTACAACCCCGTTAGCGAGCACGACCAATACAGCCGCAGTCCCAAAGAGCGCGTGATGGCCTTCTACGATACCCTCAAGAAAAACGGAGTCAACTGTGTGGTTCGTCAGGAACATGGTACAGATATTGATGCAGCCTGCGGCCAGCTGCGCTCTAATACTATGAAGCGTGATCGCGAGAAAGCATTGGTAGAAAATGTTCAGCCTTAAGAACTACCTGACTTCAGACGGTGAGTTGACTGCTAAGGGGCGGAAATTGCTGGTAGGGGGAAGCTGGCTCTATTTCTTGATGCTTTGCGTTCTGTGCTTTATTCCTCAGGTTCCAGAGCCAGGAATGGAAACGCCGGGAATCCAGTATTTTGGTCGAATAGTGGTTTTGTTAATCCCTTTTAATTCCTTTGTCAATATTGGCGAGATTACTTCCTGGCTTCAGCTAGTCAAGGTCTTTATCCAAAATCTAGCCAATATCTTTCTGCTGTCGCCCTTAATCTTTCAATTGCTTTACCTCTTTCCGAAATTGCGGAAGACCAAGAAGGTTGTATGGCTGAGCTTTGGGATGAGTCTGTCTATCGAAGTGACTCAGATTCTGCTGGACCTTCTTATCAACGCCAATCGGGTCTTTGAAATCGATGATCTCTGGACCAATACTTTGGGTGGTTATCTGGCTTGGCGGGCATTTCAGCTTGGTCAGAAAATCTGGAAAAATCGTCAAGATTACGCTTTCAAAAGAGATTAGCGAGAGAAAGGTTCGGATTTGGGAGAAAAAATATAAATTTTTCTTGACAAGAAAAAGGGAAAGGCCTATAATAAAATAAATCATCAGAAAAGTAATAATTTTTTTCTACTTTCAGGGAGCCTGTGGTTGGTGGAAACAGGTAGTGGAAGATTATGAAGTGGGCTGATGCAAAAAAATGAATTTGAAGCAATAAAAATTCGGTGAGCACACCTTACAGTGCAACTTGTTGTTAGACAAGACAGAGATATGGAGGCAGTCTATACTTTGCTCCATAATTGAGGTGGCACCGCGATTTTACGCCCTCACACAGAGTTTTTTCTGTGTGTGGGCTTTTGTTTTGCTTGAAAATAAAGAAATGAGGCAATCAAGATGACAGAAACTAAAGGATATTTTGGACAATTCGGCGGCTCCTTTGTACCGGAGCCTATTCAGACCTTGCTGGATGAATTGGAAGCGACTTTTGAGAAGTATAAGGATGATCCAGAATTTTTAAATGAATACCGACATTATTTGGCGGATTATTCAGGCCGGGAAACCCCGCTCTACTATGCAGAAAGTCTGACCCAGCATCTGGGTGGAGCTAAGATTTATCTGAAGCGGGAAGATCTCAATCATCTGGGATCCCATAAGCTCAATAATGTTTTGGGGCAGATTCTTCTAGCTAAGCGCATGGGCAAGACCCGAGTCATCGCTGAAACTGGAGCTGGCCAACATGGTGTGGCAACTGCGGCAGCAGCAGCTAAGTTTGGTATGAAGTGCGATGTTTACATGGGTGCAGAGGATGTAGAGCGCCAGCGCCTCAATGTTTTCCGTATGGAAATGATGGGAGCGACTGTTCACGCTGTGGAAACAGGAACCAAAACCCTCAAGGATGCAGTGGATGCAGCCTTTGGAGCTTGGATGAACGATTTGGAAGCCTTTTATGTCTTGGGCTCAGCTGTCGGTCCTCACCCCTATCCGACGATTGTCCATGAGTTCCAAAAGGTGATTAGTGAAGAATCTCGCCGTCAGATTTTGGACAAGGAAGGCCGCTTGCCAGACTATGTCATTGCCTGTGTAGGCGGTGGCTCCAATGCTATCGGCGCCTTCTCCCAGTATGTGGCGGATGAAGAAGTCAAGCTGGTTGGTGTTGAAGCGGCTGGACGGGGTCTTGATACAGACCAGCATGCGGCGACCATGACCAAGGGAAGTGTCGGAGTAGTGGATGGCATGAAGACCTACGCTGTCTTTGCTGAAGATGGTCAGGTAGCGCCAGTTTACTCTATTTCAGCAGGCTTGGACTATCCTGGAGTTGGTCCTGAACATGCTTTCTTTAAAGATTCTGGTCGAGTAGAATACGTAGCAGCGACAGATGATGAAGCTGTGGATGCCTTGCTCCTCTTGACACAAAAGGAAGGGATTTTACCAGCGATTGAAAGCTCTCACGCCATTGCTGAAGCCATCAAGCGAGCTCCGCAACTGTCATCTGACCAAATCATCATTATCAATGTATCTGGTCGTGGTGATAAGGATGTGGCAGCTATTGCCGACTATCTAGAAAAACGAAAATAAAATACCCAGCAGAAGAGTAGTAACACCCCTCCTTTCAGAGAGTCTGTGGTGCTGTAAACAGGCAGGAGAAGTTATGAAATGGGCTGCTGGAGTCAACATTTAGTCCTTTAGTTGAACTTTTATCACTTTGTTAGCTTACTTTGCTGTAAAATAGTATGCTGCCTTGTGCTAAAAGGGATCTAAATGACTGCAAATAGGTAAATGAGATGTGGAGCTTGAAAACTCCATAACTGAGGTGGCACCGCGATGATACGCCCTCACAGGATGAACTGTGCGGGCGTTTTTCTGTAGTTCTGAGGCAAGTTATGACAGTGGACAGGTGCTATCTGTTCTTGTGAATGCAGTCATGGCTAGCAAATTGCTCCTACCTAAACGCTTCTGATTAAATAGAAAGAAACATTATGCAAAAGATTTTACCAGCTGATATTTTATCGCCGATTCTGGCTTATATGCGGATTCAGGGCGACCACAAGGTGATTTTGGAAAGTATTCCAAGAGATAGCGAGACAGCTCGCTTTTCTATCCTAGCTTATAACCCAGTCTTTGAAGTTCGCTATGAAAATGGCCGTTTAACAAAGAATGGGCAAGTTATCGAGGCAGATCCATTGGACTATCTGCATGAGTTGGCAGTAAAAAAAGCTCATCATTCAGACCTGCCTTTTGGAGGCGGAGCCATCGGTTTTGTCGGCTACGATATGATTTCCCTCTATGAAGAGATTGGCCAGATTCCAGCTGATGTGATTGGGACGCCGGATATGCACTTTTTCGTCTATGAGAGTTACATGGTTTTTGACCATAAAAAAGACAAGGTCTATATCCTTGAGGAGGCGCTCTACAGTAATAGAAGCGAAGCTGATTTGGCTGCTAGTCTGGAGCATATCATGGCTGAGCTGGCGCAGCCTGCGGCAGATGAATTTTCACCACTGGAACTGTCCAGTTTGAACTTCCAGAGTCATATCGAGCAGATAGCTTTTGAAAAAATGGTGGAAGAAGCGCGTAGCTTGATTCGGCAGGGCGACATGTTCCAATGTGTGCTCAGTCAGCGGTTTTCAGCAGAATATTCTGGTAGGCCACTGGATTACTATCGCAATCTGCGCGTGACCAATCCTTCCAACTATCTCTACTTTTATGATTTCGGGGATTATCAGATTATCGGAGCCAGTCCGGAAAGTCTGGTGTCTGTCAAGCAGGGGCAGGTTACGACCAATCCTATTGCTGGGACCAGACCGCGCGGGCAGGATGAAAGAGAAGATAAAGCCTTGGCGAAGGAGCTGCTGGCTGACGAGAAGGAAGTGGCTGAGCACCGTATGTTAGTTGATTTGGGGCGTAATGATATCGGTAAAATTGCCCAGAATAACAGCGTGGAAGTCACTAAGTACATGGAAGTGGAGTATTTCCGCTATGTCATGCATCTGACCAGTGTAGTCCGTGGTCAGCTTTTGCCCCAACTGACAGCCATGGATGCGCTCAAGTCCACCCTGCCGGCCGGCACCGTTTCGGGTGCGCCTAAGATTCGAGCTATGAAACGCATTTATGAGCTGGAGCAGGAAAAACGTGGCGTTTATGCGGGGGCTATTGGCTATCTGTCTGCGACAGGCGATATGGATTTTGCCATCGCTATCCGAACCATGATTTTGAAAAATGGTAGAGCTTACGTTCAAGCTGGAGCGGGTATTGTTTTTGACTCGATCCCTGCTAATGAATACCAAGAAACCATCAATAAGGCCAAATCAATGACCAAGATAGGAGAGATGCAATGATTTTATTGATTGATAATTATGATTCTTTTACTTACAATTTAGCCCAGTATATCGGCAATTTCGCAGAAGTTAAAGTCTTGCGAAATGATGATGCGGGCCTTTATCAAGCGTCAGAAGAAGCTGATGCTTTGGTTTTGTCTCCAGGCCCAGGCTGGCCGGCAGATGCAGGACGGATGGAAGAGCTTATTCGCGATTTTGCTGGTAAAAAACCGATTTTGGGAATTTGCTTAGGGCACCAAGCCATTGCAGAAGTATTTGGCGGAAAGCTAGGATTGGCTCCTAAAGTCATGCACGGCAAGCAAAGTATTCTGCGCTTTGAGGGCAAATCTCCTATCTATCAAGGGATAGAAGATGGGCAACCGGTCATGCGCTATCATTCGATTTTGATTGAGGAGATGCCAGAGGACTTTGAAGTGACAGCTCGAGCGGTTGATGACAACTCAATCATGGCTATCCAGCACAAGAACCTGCCTATTTATGGTTTTCAGTATCATCCAGAAAGTATCGGCACGCCGGATGGCTTGTCGTCTATCAAGAATTTCATCGACTTAGTAAAGTAAAGGAGGATGTATGAAAGAGATTATTGCAAAACTAGCTGATTTTAAGGATTTAAGCAGTGCTGAGATGACAGATGTGATTGAGCGTATTGTCACCGGACGGGTGACAGAGTCTCAAATTGTAGCTTTCTTGCTGGGGCTTAAGATGAAGGGGGAGACGATTGAGGAACGAACTGCTTTGGCTCAGGTAATGCGAGGCCATGCTAAGCAGATTCCGACCACTATTCGCACTGCTATGGACAATTGCGGTACGGGTGGGGATAAGTCTTTCAGCTTCAATGTTTCGACTACAGCAGCTTTTGTACTAGCGGGTGGCGGGATTAAGATGGCTAAGCACGGCAATCGCTCCATTTCTTCTAAGTCAGGCTCAGCTGATGTGTTAGAAGCTCTGGGTATCAATCTAGACTTGGACGCTGCTAGCTTGGGCAAGGTTTTTGAGCAGACAGGTATCGTCTTTCTCTTTGCAAAAAATATGCATCCAGCTATGAAATACATTATGCCAGCCCGTCTTAGCCTTGGCATTCCCACTATTATGAACCTAACTGGCCCGCTCATCCATCCCATGAGTCTAGAAACTCAGCTTTTGGGGACCAGCCGACCAGATATGCTAGAGAGTACGGCAGAGGTCTTGAAAAATATGGGCCGCAAACGTGCAGTAGTTGTGTCGGGTTCAGATGGTTTGGACGAGGCGGGTCTTCATGGCCGTACCCAGTATGCTCTGCTGGAAAATGGGCAAATCAGCCTGCACAGCTTTCTGCCATCAGATATTGGCATGAAAGAGATACCTCTTGAAGCGATTCGTGGGGGTAATGCCAAGAGAAATGCAGAAATTCTGCTATCTGTCCTGCAAAATCAAGCCAGCCCTTATCTAGAAACGACAGTTCTGAATGCGGGATTGGGATTTTATGCTAATGGAAAATCGGACAGCATAGAAGCAGGAATAGCTTTGGCCCGCCAAGTGATTGCTAGTGGCGCAGCCTATGAAAAACTCAAGCAACTACAGGAGTATCAGAAATGAGCAAAGGATTTCTCCCAACCATTCTAAAGCAAAAAGAGCAGGAAGTGGCGGCTATGTCCTATGAAGAGCTGCAACCCCTGCGCTCGACCTATTCCCTCTATGAGTATCTCAAAAGCCATCCTCAAGAGCTGCAACTGATTGCTGAGGTCAAAAAAGCCAGCCCCAGTCTGGGAGATATTAATCTTGCTGTGGATATTGTGGAGCAGGCTCGCACCTATGAACGATGTGGTGCAGCCATGATTTCGGTCCTGACAGATGAGATTTACTTCAAAGGACATCTGGATTACCTGAGAGAGATTTCCAGTCAAGTGTCCATTCCAACCCTCAATAAGGACTTTATCATTGATGAAAAGCAGGTTGTTCGCGCTCGCAACGCAGGAGCAACGGTTATTCTCTTGATTGTGGCTGCCTTACCTGAAAAGCGGCTGCAAGAACTCTATGATTTTGCGACAGGTTTAGGCTTGGAAGTTCTGGTCGAAACCCATAATCTGGCGGAGCTGGAAATTGCCCATAGAATAGGAGCTCGGATTATCGGTGTTAATAACCGCAATCTAGTTACTTTTGAGACAGATATCAATACAAGTCTCCAGCTGTCTGCCCATTTCAAAGATGATAGGGTTTACGTATCAGAGTCAGCGATTTTCAGCAAGGAAGATGCTGAGCTGGTAGCTCCTTATTTCCATGCGGTTCTAGTCGGAACAGCCCTGATGCAGGCAGAGGATGTGGCAGAAAAAATTAAGGAGCTGAAAATTGACAAAGATTAAGATTTGCGGCTTATCAACGGCTAGCGCTGTGGAAACAGCATGCCAGGCTGGTGCAGATTACATTGGCTTTGTCTTTGCTGAGAGCCGTCGGAGGGTCAGTTTGGAGCAAGCTCAGGAGCTAGCTGCCTTGGTGCCGCCTGCTGTCCGAAAGGTAGGAGTTTTCGTCTCTCCGAGCTTGGCAGAGTTGCAGGAAGCTATTTCAGTGGTAAATCTGGATTTGGTGCAGATTCATGGTGATTTTGATGAAGAGTTCCTGACTCAGATTGGCCGGCCGGTTATTCGAGCTTATCAGGTCAAGGGAGCGTTAAAAGATGTTAGCCAACAAGCGGACTACCTGCTCTTTGATGCACCTCTTGCTGGTAGTGGCCAGACCTTTGACTGGCAATCTTTTGACAAGAATCAAATCCACCAGCCCTTCTTTATCGCCGGTGGTTTGAATGCAGGAAATGTCCGAGAAGCGATTCAGCACTTCGCTCCTTACGCAGTTGATGTTTCAAGCGGTGTTGAGACTGACGGCCAGAAGGACTTAGAAAAGATAACAGAATTTATAGAAAGAGTGAAAGATGGCATATAATCAACCCAATCAAGAAGGATTTTATGGTGAGTTTGGCGGACGCTTTGTTCCCGAAACGCTGATGACAGCAGTTTTGGAGCTAGACAAAGCCTACCGTGAGAGTAAAAAAGACCCAGCCTTTCAGGCTGAGCTGGACGAGTTGCTGAAGCAGTATGTGGGGCGGGAGAATCCTCTCTATTTTGCTAAAAATCTGACAGCCTATGCTGGTGGTGCTAAGATTTATCTGAAGCGGGAAGACCTCAACCATACTGGAGCTCATAAAATCAATAATGCCCTAGGCCAGGTCCTATTAGCCAAGCGAATGGGCAAGAAGAAAATCATTGCAGAGACTGGTGCGGGTCAGCACGGAGTGGCCACCGCCACAGCTGCAGCCCTTTTCAACATGGACTGTACTATCTATATGGGCGAAGAAGATGTCAAGCGCCAAGCTCTTAATGTCTTTCGGATGGAACTTCTTGGAGCCAAGGTGGAGTCTGTGACCGATGGCTCTCGAGTCCTCAAGGATGCAGTCAATGCTGCCTTGCGAGCTTGGGTGGCTCAGGTGGATGATACTCACTATATTATGGGTTCAGCTTTAGGACCTCATCCCTTTCCAGAGATTGTCCGCGACTATCAGAGCGTGATTGGTCGTGAGGCCAAGCGTCAGTTTGCTGAGCGAAATGCAGGTGCCCTGCCAGATGCTTTAGTGGCCTGCGTTGGCGGTGGCTCCAATGCTATTGGACTCTTTTATCCCTTTGTAGATGATAATACAGTGGCTATGTATGGAACAGAAGCAGCTGGGCGAGGCGTGGATACAGATGAACACGCTGCAACCTTAACCAAAGGCCGCCCAGGTGTTTTGCACGGTGCCTTGATGGATGTCTTGCAGGATGAGCAAGGGCAGATTCTTGAGGCTTTCTCTATCTCTGCCGGGCTGGACTATCCGGGCATCGGTCCTGAACATTCTCATTTTAATGCTATCAAGCGCGCCACTTATGTCCCAGTCACGGATGAAGAAGCCTTGGAAGCCTTCCAGCTCCTGTCTCGTATTGAAGGGATTATCCCTGCTCTAGAGTCTAGCCACGCTATTGCTTACGCAGTTAAGCTGGCTAAGGAGTTGGGACCAGATAAATCAATGATTGTCTGCCTATCCGGCCGTGGTGACAAGGATGTCGTTCAGGTAAAGGAACGCTTGGAAAGAGAAGCGGCTCAAAAAGGAGGTTCCCATGACTAAAACACTCACTCAGCATTTAGAAACCATCAAAAGAGAAGGCAAGGGAATTTTCCTTCCTTATATCATGGCTGGTGATCACGAGAAAGGTTTGACAGGATTACCAGAAACCATCTCATTTTTGGAAAACTTGGGCGTGTCAGCCATTGAAATCGGTCTGCCGTTTTCAGACCCTGTTGCAGATGGGCCGGTTATTGAAGAAGCCGGTCTGAGAAGCCTGGGCCATCATACTTCGGCCAAGTCTTTAGTGGCAAGCTTGCAGAATTTGGACACTCAGCTGCCTCTCATCATTATGACCTACTTTAATCCTATTTTCCAGTACGGGCTCAAAGATTTTGTCAAGGATTTGGCTACGACACCGGTTAAAGGATTGATTATTCCGGATCTGCCCTACGAGCATAGGAACTTAATTCTGCCCCTGCTGGAAAATACAGACATTGCTTTGATTCCTTTAGTAAGTCTGACGACTGGCCTAGAACGCCAGCAGGAGCTGATCAAGGAAGCTGAAGGTTTTATCTACGCTGTAGCTATCAACGGTGTGACAGGTAAGAGCGGAAGCTACCGCAATGATTTGGACCAGCATCTGAGTAAGCTTCATGATATTGCAGAGATTCCAGTACTGACGGGCTTTGGCGTTTCGACTTTAGAAGATGTTGACCGTTTCAATCAAGTCTCAGATGGAGTCATTGTCGGATCTAAGATTGTCAAAGCTCTTCATGAAAAGGACGCCAGTATAGCAGCCTTTATCAAAGAAGCAGCAGCTTATAAGAAATAAGAACCACAACACCAAACAAAAGACAGGGTACAAATGCCAACCTGTCTTTTTTCTTTTTAAAGCAGAAGCAGGCGAGGCCAGAGAAGCTAGCGATTTGGATAAGAATGAGAATTTCCGTCAGACTTAAAATGGCTGAGCAGGAAGCAAGAAATAGAAAGTCTCCAGCGCCAATACGAAGATTATAAAAGGAGGCTAGAAGTCCTAGGGTTAAAAAGAAGAACATGAGAGGATTGACACTTGTTATCATCATCAGCGAAAGCTGAAAAAACAGCCAGACCATCAAAGGGTATTGCTGCTCTCTTTGATCGTATATGGCTAGGATCAAGCCCATAGTGAGCAGTAGAAGTTGACTGATAGAAATCGTACCAAGCGAAGTTGCCAGAAAAAGACTGCCTAATATAAATTCAAAAAATAAATAGCGTAAGGGAATCTTGTCTCCACAGAAGCGGCAACGAAGACGGTTCATGACTTGAGAAAAAATAGGAATCAAATCACGCGGTGCCAATCTTTTCCCGCAGGCATTGCAATGGCTAGCGGGAGTGATGATAGACTGCTCTGGGAAGCGGTCGATAACCAAGCCTAGGAATGAGGCAAAGACGGTACCAACAAGAAAAAAGTATAGATGAATCATACTTATTTATTCGTAATTTTAAACAGAAAAATTCTGAAATTTTGCAACTTTTCTAATAAAGTCTTTTTTTGAATCTTTTGTCTTGACTTTCTTATTTAGAAGCATTATAATTAAACCATAATCTAAAAAGATTAGAATCATTATAAATAAAAACGAGGTAAATACAATGACACAAGTAAAAAATGGTGCAGCAACTGACGTAGCAACTTTCAGCAATCAAAAGGCTTTGCCAAAGACTAAGGCTATTCTTAATCAAGTAGTGGCAGACCTTTATACAGCTCATATCGCTCTTCACCAAGTTCACTGGTATATGCGTGGCGCAGGCTTCATGGTTTGGCATCCAAAAATGGATGAATACATGGAAACTTTGGATACAACTTTGGATGAAGTTAGCGAGCGCTTGATTACACTGGGAGGCAAGCCTTATTCTACCTTGACCGAGTTTATCCAACACAGTAAGATTGAAGAAAAAGCTGGTGAATTCAGCAAGAATGTAGAAGAAAGTCTGGCGCGTGTGATTGAGATTTTCCGTTATCTGACAGGTCTTTACCAGGAAGCTTTGGATGTAACAGACCAAGAAGGGGACGATGTAACCAATGATATCTTTGTCGGTGCCAAGGCAGACCTTGAAAAGACTATCTGGATGTTGACAGCTGAAATTGGTCAAGCGCCAGGTTTATAAAAAATGATCCATGCCAAGCAGAAAGGAAACAGGCTTTCCTTTCTGCTTTTTTCATCTTGAAAAGCGCTAGAAAATCTGATAAAATATAGCTCATGAAAACCCTGTATGATGTTCAGCAATTTCTTAAAAGTTTCGGAATCATTATCTATATGGGCAAGCGCCTTTACGATATTGAGATGATGAAAATTGAGCTGAAGAGGATTTACGATGCCGGTCTAATGGATAAGCTAGCTTATTTTGAGGCGGAGGCAGTCTTGCGACGAGAACATCGCTTAGAGTTAGAATATTTAGAAAAGAAAAAGGAGACTTGAGATGACAATTTGGATTTTGTGGGCGGTACTTTTAGGAATAATTGGCTGGATGGGCTTTAATTATTTGCGCCTTCGTCAGGCAGCAAAAATCGTGGATAACGGGGAATTTGAAGATTTGATTCGCCAAGGTCAGTTGGTTGATCTGCGGGATCCATCAGATTTTCACCGGAAGCATATCTTAGGCGCTCGCAATATTCCATCTCAGCAGCTCAAGGATAGTGTCGGTGCACTTCGCAAGGACAAGGCTGTTCTCCTCTATGAAAATAGTCGTGGTCAGCGCGTAACCAATGCGGCTCTGTATCTGAAAAAACAAGGATTTAAAGAAATCTATATTCTTTCTTATGGGTTGGATTCTTGGAATGGCAAGGTGAAGGCTAGTTAACATAAATCAAAAATTTGTCGCACTATATATACAAAGCCAGTTTCTTATGTTATAATAAATTAATATTAATTTTAAGGAGTTTTTAGAACATGCAAGAAAAGAAAAAATCTTCACTTGTTTTAGGTATCCTATCTATCATCTTTGGTTTTTTCATTCCATTGGTAGGTCTTATTTTGGGTATTATCGGTTTGGTGTTGGCTAATTCACATCAAAAAGAGTCTAAATTAGACTATAAAACAGAAAAAATTCTGGGTATCGTAGGGATTGTAATTTCCGTAATTGTTTGGATTCTAAATGTCATGGTACTTATGAACGGAGCAGGCTACTAACAAAAAAGCTTTATTTTTTAAAGCTTTTTTGTTTTACCAACTTTTCTCCAAATATTTTTTAATAACCCCTAATTCTTCTTGGTTCAAAGCACGGTAATCGCCTTTTGCTAGATCTGGGTCTAATGTAAAATCTCCGAATTGAATTCGCTTGAGATAGGTGACCTTGACACCAACTGCCAGAAACATCTTTTTGATCTGGTGGAATTTCCCCTCAGAAATCCTGACGCTAGCACGGCTCAGACTGGAGCGGCTAGAGAAGATAGTGAGCTGGGCGGGCTGACAGACAGTACCGTCTAAAAAGCGAATGCCTTCTTGAAAGGCAATTTTGTCCTGAGGGGTCAAAGGTCCATTGACTTCTACATAGTAAGTTTTTTCAACATGGTATTGAGGGTGCAGCAGCTGAAATCCCAAAGGACCATTGTCGGTAATCAGAAGAAGCCCTTCGGTATCTCTATCCAGCCGTCCGATAGAGTAAAGATTTTCTTTCTCTACCTCCTTGTCCAGCAAATCCAGAACAGTTAATTTTTCAGCGTCGCGATTGGCAGTGACTGCACCTGCGGGTTTATTCAGCATGTAGTAACGGTGGGCAGGGTCGCTGACATGTTTGCCTTGAAAAGTAATTTGCTGCAGGCCGGTATCAACGTTTTGGCTGAGTTTGTAGGCGGGCTTACCATCCACTAAAATCTGTTTTTGTAAAAGGCTTTGTTTCATCTTTTTTCGGCTGATATGATTGGCAGCTAGCAGTTGGTCGAGGCGCATCTATTTTCCTTATTTTTTTCTAAATCATATCATAAATTTTCAGGATGGGAAATGCAAATCCTCATGCAGCTCCCATATTTTTTAATGAAAACATTTACACTTATCAAAGCCGTGTTTTTTGCCTGCGTCTGTGGTATAATTGTTCAGTTAGAAATAAAATTTAAAAATTCAGAGGAAATCATGACAAAATTAAGAGAAGATATCCGTAACATTGCGATTATCGCCCACGTTGACCATGGGAAAACAACCCTCGTTGACGAATTATTGAAGCAATCTGAAACTCTTGATGCTCGTACAGAGTTGGCAGAGCGTGCTATGGACTCAAACGATATCGAAAAAGAGCGCGGTATTACGATCCTTGCTAAAAATACAGCCGTTGCTTACAACGGGACTCGTATCAACATCATGGATACACCAGGACACGCGGACTTTGGTGGAGAAGTTGAGCGTATCATGAAAATGGTTGACGGTGTTGTTTTGGTGGTAGATGCCTACGAAGGAACCATGCCACAAACTCGTTTCGTATTGAAAAAAGCCTTGGAACAAGACCTTGTCCCAATCGTTGTTGTCAACAAAATCGACAAACCATCTGCTCGTCCAGCAGAAGTAGTAGACGAAGTATTGGAGCTCTTCATTGAGCTTGGTGCAGACGATGACCAGCTTGATTTCCCAGTTGTTTATGCTTCAGCTATCAACGGAACTTCTTCATTGTCAGACAATCCAGCTGATCAAGAAAAAACAATGGCACCAATCTTTGATACCATTATCGACCATATCCCTGCTCCAGTGGACAACTCAGATGAGCCTTTGCAGTTCCAAGTCTCACTCTTGGACTACAATGACTTCGTAGGTCGTATCGGTATCGGACGTATCTTTCGTGGTACTGTTAAGGTTGGTGATCAAGTAACTCTTTCTAAACTAGACGGTACAACGAAGAACTTCCGTGTCACAAAACTCTTTGGTTTCTTTGGCTTGGAGCGTCGTGAAATCAATGAAGCGAAAGCGGGTGACTTGATTGCCGTATCCGGTATGGAAGATATCTTTGTTGGTGAAACCATTACACCGACAGATGCCATTGAACCTCTTCCAATCCTTCACATCGATGAACCAACGCTTCAAATGACTTTCTTGGTCAACAACTCACCATTTGCTGGTCGCGAAGGGAAATGGGTAACTTCTCGTAAGGTTGAAGAACGCTTGCAGGCCGAACTGCAAACAGACGTATCCCTTCGTGTTGAACCAACAGATTCACCAGATAAGTGGACCGTTTCAGGTCGTGGCGAATTGCACTTATCAATCCTAATCGAAACCATGCGCCGTGAAGGATATGAGCTGCAAGTATCTCGTCCAGAAGTTATCGTGAAAGAGATTGACGGTGTCAAATGTGAGCCATTTGAGCGTGTCCAAATCGACACTCCAGAAGAGTACCAAGGATCTGTTATCCAAAGTCTTTCTGAACGTAAGGGTGAAATGTTGGATATGATTTCAACTGGTAATGGTCAAACTCGTTTGGTCTTCCTCGTTCCAGCGCGTGGATTGATTGGTTACTCAACTGAGTTCTTATCTATGACTCGTGGTTATGGGATTATGAATCATACATTTGACCAATACTTGCCATTGATTCCAGGGGAAATTGGTGGCCGTCACCGCGGTGCTCTGGTATCTATTGATGCTGGTAAGGCAACGACTTACTCAATCATGTCTATCGAAGAGCGCGGAACTATCTTTGTCAACCCAGGTACTGAGGTTTACGAAGGAATGATCATCGGTGAAAACTCTCGTGAAAATGACTTGACTGTTAATATCACCAAAGCTAAACAGATGACTAACGTTCGTTCTGCAACCAAGGACCAGACAGCAGTTATCAAGACACCTCGTATCTTGACCTTGGAGGAATCTTTGGAATTCTTGAACGACGATGAGTACATGGAAGTAACACCAGAATCTATTCGTCTGCGTAAGCAAATTTTGAACAAACAAGAACGCGAAAAAGCCAATAAAAAGAAAAAATCAGCTGCAGCTGAATAAGCAAAATGGAAAGGAGCAGCAAGATGGTTTATCTTATCATTGGGATTTTAATCCTCTTTTTCTACATTTTTGCTGTTCCATCCAGTATTAAAGGGACTGTTAATGCTGTGACCATGGTTTTACTGATTGTGGCCTTGATTATCTTATTTGGTTTAGGCATTTTTAAAATTTTCCAGTTGCCGGCTGAATATTTTGTAGGTTTCGGCCTATCCGTAGTGACCGTCTTGGCTTTGCGGGATATTAATCGCCTCAAGCCGCCTAAGAAATCAAAAAAGAATTTTGATGAAGAATAAAAAAGAGCAAGAGCTTAGAAAGTCGGATAGACGTTTGGGCTTTTGCTCTTTTTCTTTACAAAAACAATAGGTTTATGTTACAAAATATTTCAAATAGATGAAAACATATCATTTTTTTCAAAACTTGCTTACAGTCGAAAATAAAAGACTCCTATGTCTTTTTTATTTCTTTAAAAAAGGGTAAAATAGAATGAAGTACAATTAAAGAGGTTTTTTATGAAGAATATAGCAAGTTTTGCTAACAAGAAAGTCTTGGTTTTAGGTTTGGCTAAGTCAGGTGAATCTGCTGCTCGCCTTTTAGATAAATTAGGAGCCATCGTGACAGTTAACGACGGTAAACCTTTCGAGGAAAATCCTGCTGCTCAATCCTTGCTAGAAGAAGGCATTAAAGTGGTGACAGGAGGCCATCCTCTGGAGTTGCTGGATGAAAACTTTGAATTGATGGTTAAAAATCCAGGTATTCCTTATAATAATGCTATGGTTATTCGGGCTCTGGAGAAGGAGATTCCTGTTATCACTGAAGTTGAGTTGGCTTATCTGATTTCTGAAGCTCCAATTATTGGTATTACGGGATCAAATGGCAAAACGACGACCACAACCATGATTGCGCAAGTCTTGACGGCTGGTGGTCAAAATGGTCTTTTGTCTGGTAATATCGGTTTTCCTGCCAGTCAAGTAGCCCAATCAGCTAGTGGCAAAGATACACTGGTCATGGAACTGTCTTCCTTCCAGTTGATGGGGATTGAGGCTTTTCATCCACAGATAGCTGTGATCACCAATCTCATGCCGACTCATCTGGACTACCATGGCTCTTTTGAGGAATATGCAGCTGCCAAGTGGAATATCCAGAAAAACATGACAGCTGATGATTATCTTGTTTTGAATTTCAATCAAGATTGGGCCAAGGGAATGGCTAGCCAAACTCAGGCTACTGTTGTTCCTTTTTCAACAACTGAAAAGGTGGATGGTGCCTATCTTGATGGTGATGTCTTGACCTTCCGTGGAGAAGCGATTATAAAGGTGGCTGAAATCGGTGTTCCTGGCAGTCACAATGTCGAAAATGCTCTGGCTACTATTGCAGTAGCTAAACTTCGTGGTATTGATAATCAGACGATCAAAGAAGTCTTGTCAGCTTTTGGAGGCGTTAAGCATCGTCTCCAGTATGTGGGGCAGGTAAATGAGGTTGCCTTTTACAACGACAGTAAGTCTACCAATATCTTGGCAACCCAGAAAGCCTTGTCCGGTTTTGACAATAGCAAGGTGATTCTGATTGCAGGTGGCTTGGACCGAGGCAATGAATTTGACGAGTTGGTGCCTGACCTCAAAGGGCTCAAGAAGATGGTAATCTTAGGGCAATCAGCTCCGCGTGTAAAGAGAGCCGCTGATCAGGCTGGTGTTTCTTATCTGGATGCGACTAATGTCCGGGATGCAGCTCATAAGGCCTTTGCTCAAGCGGAGCCAGGAGACATTATCTTGCTCAGTCCTGCCAATGCCAGCTGGGATATGTATAGTAATTTTGAAGTCCGTGGCGATGAATTTCTCGCTGCATTTGAAGAATTAAAAGGTTAAGATGAAAAAGATTGTATTTACAGGTGGAGGAACGGTCGGGCATGTAACCCTCAACCTTCTCCTGATTCCAAAATTTATCAAAGAAGGCTGGCAGGTTCATTATATTGGCGATAAGCGTGGTATTGAGTACCAGGAAATCCAAAAGTCAGGACTTGACGTGATCTTCCATTCGGTAGCTACGGGCAAGCTTCGCCGCTACTTTTCTTGGCAGAATCTGCTGGATGGCTTTAAGGTCGTCTGGGGCATTTTCCAGTCGCTGGGCATCATGCTCAAGGTACGGCCACAGGCTCTCTTTTCTAAGGGAGGCTTTGTGTCCGTTCCGTCTGTGATTGCAGCTCGCCTGTCTGGGGTGCCTGTCTATGTTCATGAGTCGGATCTATCCATTGGCTTGGCCAATAAAATCGCCTATAAGTGTGCGACCAAGATGTATGCAACCTTTGAGCAACCTTCCAGTCTAACCAAGATTGAGCATGTCGGAGCTGTGACCAAGGTCGGTAACCAAGAGTCAGTTCTACCGCAGGAACTAGAAGAAATTCGTCAGTATTTTGATAAGGAACTGCCAACCCTGCTTTTCGTCGGTGGTTCTGCTGGTGCTAAGGTCTTTAATGACTTTGTCAGCCAGAATCAGGCTGCACTGACCGAGCGTTATAACATCATCAATCTGACAGGCGATGCAAGTTTAGATGTTTTGTCTGACCGTCTCTTTCGCAGAGCCTATGTAACCGACCTCTACCAGCCTTTGATGGACTTGGCAGATGTAGTGGTGACTCGCGGCGGTTCCAATACAATCTTTGAGCTCTTGGCCATGGCTAAGCTGCACATTATCGTTCCTTTAGGACGCGAAGCAAGCCGCGGCGATCAGATTGAAAATGCGGATTATTTTGTGAAAAAGGGATATGCCAAGCAATTGGCAGAGGAACAGCTGGATATGAGCAATTTACAGGCAGCACTTGATGACCTTTTGGCGAACCAGGCTTCTTATCATCAAGCTATGAAAAATTCTCAGGAAATCAAGTCTGTAGATGAATTTTATGCTTTATTGAAAGCGGATATTGATAAAGGAAAGAAATGAGCAAGAAAAACCACGATGAGCCAAAGGAAGAGGTAAGTGAGCACCTCTCTGAATGGCAGAAACGAAATAAAGAATATCTTGAAAAGAAGGCTCAGGAAGAGGCCAGCAAACAAAAGGAGCTGGAAGAAGAGGAAGTAAAAGAAGCTGAGGACTCAATCGAAGGCGGAGAAATAGCTGAAGAGACGGAAGAAGATGACTTATCTTATGAAGAGGAAGAAACAGAATATTTGGAAGATGAGTCATCCGAATCTGAGCTAGAGACCGAATTGAGCGAGAAAGAGCGCAAAAAACTTGAGAAACTTCAGAAAAAGGCAGAAAAAGAAGCTGCTAAGGTGCATATCTCGAGGATTCATATTTATCGAGCACTGCCAGTTTTGCTAGGCAGTGGCTTGATTTTTCTCCTGTCAGTTTATTTTTTGACACCACTAGCGACCATGAAGACTATCAAATTTTCAGGGAACCAAATGGTCAGTCAGGAAGAACTGCTCAAAAGCAGTAAGATTGATGAAAAGGACTATACTTTAACAACCTTTATCAATGGCGGCAATCATATCCGCAATATGAAAGCTTCTAGTCCTTGGATTAACAATCTGGAGATGGCTTATCAGTTTCCGATTACTTTTCAGGTAAAGGTCAAGGAGTACGGAGTTCTGGCCTATCTGCATGAGGGTGGTCAGTATTATCCTATTCTGACAAATGGGGAGATTATTTCGGACCCGACTGCTGCAGATTCTTTGCCGGAAACCCATATTTCGATAGAGTTTTCAGATAAAAAATTGATTAAGGAATTTGCCCTTCAAATTGAAAAGGTACCGGCTTCGGTCAAGAAAAATATTAAGACAGTTCAGTTGACTCCAAGCAAGGTGACACCGGACTTGGTTACGCTTACCATGCATGATGGCAACAAAGTCTTGGTACCAATTTCGCATATTGCCAAAAAACTGCCATATTACAAGGGAATACAATCGCAATTGGAAGAGGGTGTACCTAGTGTTGTAGATATGGAAGCAGGGATTTTTAGTTATGTTGAAGGAGCTCAAAACGAGTCGTCTTCTTCTGACGAAGAAAAGCAGAAAGCAGAAGAGGAATCGACGGGACAGCCAACAGAACAAGCGGCTGAGCAGGTGACAGAAAGTCAAGAACAAGAATCTGCAGAGCCGCAAAATTCGACAGAAAACCCGGGAAATACCGAAAATCGCTAAATTATATGTAGAAAAACTGCACATTTTCATTTTCTTTATGTTATAATAAAGCTTGGGTAACTCTAATTTTTAGCGTTATTAGTATAGACCGGAAACATGGAAGATAGAGAGGACTGGTGTAATGGCTAGAGACGGCTTTTTTACTGGATTAGATATAGGAACTAGCTCAATTAAAGTGTTGGTGGCAGAGCACATCAACAATGAAATGAATGTTATTGGGGTCAGCAATGCAAAAAGTGCTGGCGTTAAAGATGGAATTATTGTTGATATTGAGGCTGCTGCTGCTGCCATTAAGACAGCTATTTCTCAAGCAGAAGAAAAGGCAGGCATTTCAATTGGTTTAGTTAATGTCGGACTTCCGGCTAATCTCTTACAGATTGAGCCTACTCAGGGTATGATTCCTGTGACTAGTGATTCTAAGGAAATCACAGATACAGATGTAGAGAATGTTGTTAGATCTGCTCTGACTAAAAGTATGACTCCTGACCGCGAAGTGATTACTTTCATCCCAGAAGAGTTTGTAGTGGATGGTTTCCAAGGGATTCGTGACCCACGCGGCATGATGGGGATTCGCTTAGAAATGCGTGGTCTTCTCTATACTGGACCACGGACTATTCTCCACAACCTCCGCAAGACAGTGGAGCGTGCGGGAGTTCAGCTTGAGAACGTTATTATCTCCCCATTGGCTATGACTAAGTCAATCTTGAACGAAGGGGAACGTGAGTTTGGGGCAACTGTCATTGATATGGGCGGCGGCCAAACTACAGTAGCTTCTGTTAGAGGTCAAGAACTTCAATATACGAATATATACCAAGAAGGCGGTGACTACGTAACCAAGGACATCTCCAAGGTTTTGAAGACTTCGCAAAAGTTGGCTGAAAGTCTCAAGTTTAACTATGGTTCTGCTTATGTTCCAGAAGCTGGGACAGAGTCCTTCCAAGTAGAAGTGATTGGAGAGATTGAGCCGGTTGAAGTAACTGAGAAGTATTTGGCTGAGATTATTTCTGCTCGTATCCAACACATTTTTGAGCAAATCAAACGAGATTTGGATAGAAGACACCTTCTAGATTTACCAGGTGGCATTGTGATTATTGGTGGAGGAGCTATTCTTCCAGGAGTAGTTGAGCTTGCTCACGAAGTGTTTGGCGTAAATGTCAAGCTATATGTACCAAATCAAATTGGAATTCGTAACCCAGCCTTTGCGCATGTTATCAGCCTATCAGAATACGCTGGGAACTTAACGGATGTAGACTCGTTGGCTCAGGTTGCTGTCCATGGTGATGAGCAGTTGCGTCATCGACCTGTATCTTTTGAGCGTTCTGCTCAGTCAGTACCACACTTTGAACCTCAACCAGCAGCTGAAATTCTTGAGGAACCGATTCAGGAAGTTCCAGTTGCCAGTGCTGATGTATCAAAACAAGAGCAAAAAACCGGTATTACAGATCGGATGCGCAACCTAATTGGCAAAATGTTTGATTAAGGAGAATACAGAGAATATGACATTTTCATTTGACGCTGCTGCTGCACAAGGCGCAGTAATTAAAGTTATTGGTGTCGGTGGAGGTGGCGGTAATGCCATCAACCGAATGATTGATGAAGGTGTTGCGGGTGTTGAATTCATCGCAGCAAATACTGATGTTCAAGCGCTTAGTAGTGCCAAAGCTGAAACAGTTATTCAGCTTGGTCCTAAGCTAACTCGCGGACTCGGTGCCGGAGGTCAGCCTGAAGTAGGCCGTAAGGCTGCTGAAGAAAGTGAAGAAGTTCTTACAGAAGCTCTGCAAGGAGCAGATATGGTCTTCATCACTGCTGGTATGGGTGGTGGATCTGGAACAGGTGCTGCTCCAGTGATTGCTCGTATTGCAAAAAATGTTGGTGCTCTGACTGTTGCTGTAGTTACACGTCCTTTCGGTTTTGAAGGAAGCAAGCGTGGCACTTTTGCGGTAGAGGGAATCAATGAACTTCGCGAGCACGTAGATACACTCTTGATTATCTCAAATAACAACTTGCTTGAAATTGTAGATAAGAAGACTCCGCTCCTTGAAGCACTTAGCGAAGCAGATAATGTTCTTCGCCAAGGTGTCCAAGGGATTACTGACTTGATTACTAGTCCAGGACTGATTAACCTTGACTTTGCCGATGTGAAAACAGTTATGGCAGACAAGGGTAATGCTTTGATGGGAATTGGTGTTGGTAGTGGCGAAGAACGCGTCATCGAAGCTGCTCGCAAAGCTATTTACTCACCTCTTTTGGAAACAACCATTGATGGTGCAGAGGACGTAATTGTCAACGTTACTGGTGGCCTAGATATGACTCTGATTGAAGCTGAAGAAGCTTCAGAAATTGTCAACCAAGCAGCAGGTCATGGCGTGAACATCTGGCTCGGTACTGCGATTGATGAGTCTATGAAGGATGAAATCCGCGTGACTGTTGTAGCTACTGGTGTCCGTCAGGACAAGGTTGAAAATGTCAGCGGTATTCGTCAGACACAGCAGCCTACCGGTCCAAGCCGTCCGCAGCAAGTTGAGCCAAATCGCGAAGTTCGATCAGGACAGTTTGAACGAAACTTTGATATGACCGAAACGGTTGATATTCCTGCTCCAAGCCGTCAAAGAACGGATGCGCCTAAAGGTTCAGCCTTTGGTGATTGGGATCTTCGCCGCGAAGCTATTGTTCGTCAGGCTGAACCAAGTTCGTCAGCTCGCGTGGAGCGCTATGCACAAACTGATGAAGATGATGATGAATTGGAGACACCTCCATTCTTCAGAAATCGTTAATCTAAATCATGAATTTGCAGAATAATAAAGAGTTTGTGTTTCAGTCCGTCGCTCAAGCGGCGGAGCAAGCACAACGTTTGAAAGATTCAGTAAATATCATTGCAGTTACCAAATATGTTGACTGCGAAACAACTCAGGAGCTTGTTCGTACAGGTATTCAGCATATCGGAGAAAATCGGGTAGATAAATTTCTAGATAAATACCATGCTCTGAAAGATGAGAATCTGACCTGGCACCTGATCGGCAGTTTGCAGAGGAGAAAAGTCAAGGATGTGATTAACTATGTTGATTACTTTCACGCTTTAGATTCTGTAAAATTGGCCAAGGAGATTGACAAACGGGCTGAACATGTGATTAAATGTTTCCTACAGGTGAATATTTCTAAAGAAGAGAGCAAGCATGGCTTTTTAGTTGAAGATCTTGAAGTTGTCCTGCCTGAACTTGAAAAATTAGAAAATGTTCAAATTGTGGGATTGATGACTATGGCTCCGTTTGACGCTAGTCATGAAGAGCTGAACCAAATTTTTGAAAAGGCTTATCAACTACAAAAAGAATTAAAAAAGAAACAGTTAAATAATATGCCCTTTTCTGAATTAAGCATGGGAATGAGCCGTGATTATCCAGAAGCAATTGCCCATGGCTCGACCTATGTCAGAATCGGTACAGCATTTTTTAAATAGGAAAGAAATATGTCATTAAAAGATAGATTTGATAAATTTATAGATTATTTTACAGAAGATGGAGATGAGACTGAGGTTCAGGAGCAGACTGTCAGCAGACCTGCAGCGCCTGTTAAGCAGAAGCCTGAATTGGTTCAGCCTAAGCAAGTCAGAGAGAGCAAGCCAGCTCCTCGTCCGGTTGCTGCGGCGAAGCCACAGCCACAACAGAAATCTTCGACAGAGAATATTACCAGACTGCATGCACGTCAGCAGGAATTGGCTCAGCACCGTGCAAATGCGGATGAGAAGATTACGATTGATGTTCGTTATCCGAGGAGATATGAGGAAGCGACTGAAATTGTTGACCTGCTTTTGGCCAATGAAAGCATTCTGATTGACTTCCAGTATATGACTGAGGTACAGGCTCGTCGCTGTTTAGACTACCTAGACGGTGCGCGTTATGTCTTGGCTGGAAATTTGAAAAAAGTTGCAAGCACTATGTATTTGCTGACTCCGATTAATGTAGTGGTAAATGTGGAAGATATCCGCCTGCCTAACGATGTTGAAATCAGCGAATTCGACTTTGATATGAAGCGCAGTAGATAAGAGATATGTTATATTTTGTAATTCGTGCCATCTCTAATCTTTTTGATCTTTATAGCATTGCCTTGATTGTCTATGCACTTCTATCTTGGTTTCCGGGAGCCTATCAAACCAAATTCGGAGAGTTTCTAACACGAATTGTAGAACCGTATTTAAAACTTTTCCGCCGTCTTCCCTTGCAGTTTGCAGGGCTGGACTTTACCGTTTGGGTTGCAATTCTGGCTTTAAACCTTTTAAATCGTGTGGTCTTTTATTTAATAAGCGTCTTACTAATGTTATTATGATGAAAGATTTATATCAACATTTTTCGCATGAGGATCGAGAGTTTATTGATAGGAGTCTGGAGCTGCTTCAGCGGGTTCAAAATACCTATGTGTTTGAAACAACGTCTTTTCTGAATCCCCATCAGGTCTCAATCCTGAAGAATATTGGCAAGCAATATGATGTGCAAGTCTTTGCTAGTTCAGATTATTTTCCAAGTGAACTGGCAAGAGTTCTTGTGACGCCTTCCTATTACCAACTGAATATGGATGATTTTGAATTGAGCTTGCTGGAAATTTCCTATGCAAGCAAATTTTATAAAATCAGTCATTCGCAGATTATGGGGACTCTTCTCAATCAATTAGGGATTGAAAGACGGACCTTTGGCGATATTCTTGTAGTTGGAGACCGTGCTCAGCTCTTTGTAGATAAAAGACTGGCTCAGTATTTTATAGATCATGTCTCCAAAGTTGCAAAGATGCCTGTCAAACTAAAGGAAGTTTCCTTTGCAGAGCTGCTGAAAGAGCAGAAGCAGGCTGTCACCAGAGAAATTTTAGCGTCTAGTCTTCGCTTGGATAAGTTGGTAGCCAGCACCTTTAAGTTGTCAAGAAGCCAGGCTGCTCAGCTAATTTCTGGCAAGCATGTGAAAATGAACTATGCTGTTAATGACAATCCCAGCCAGCAGGTCGGACTTGAAGACTTGATTAGTGTTAGACGATTTGGAAGATTTAAGGTTTTAAGAGAAAATGGCCTTTCCAAGAATGGAAAACATAAGTTAACCGTTGAATTATTAGCTAGTAAATGAGGAGGAACTATGACACTTACAGCATTAGAAATTAAAGATAAATCCTTTGGTACCAAGTTTAGAGGCTATGATGTTGAAGAGGTAGATGAATTCCTTGACATCGTTGTCCGCGATTATGAGGACTTGGTTCGTGAAAACCACGAAAAAGAAGCAAAAATTCGTAATCTGGAAGAACGTCTGACATATTTTGATGAGATGAAAGACTCTCTCAGCCAGTCTGTCTTGATTGCTCAGGATACGGCTGAGCGCGTTAAAGTTGCTGCCAAC
>NZ_LSJN01000006.1:0-223 GCF_001557225.1 Streptococcus sp. CCH8-C6 | reverse complement strand
GGGCTGGCGCCCTGGCTGTCGCTGGCCCGCGACCCCGAGGTCTACGACCGCTTCGAGACCGTGGTGGTGACCCACACCGTCCGCGAGGTGGCCGACCTCAACTACGCCGACCTGTTCGCCGAGCTGCCCAAGGACGAGGTCCTGGGCGAGCTGATCGACGGAAAGCTCAGGTACTATCCCACCGTGACCCGAGAAGAGTTCCGGACCAAGGGGCGGATCACCG
>NZ_LSJN01000059.1:0-437 GCF_001557225.1 Streptococcus sp. CCH8-C6 | reverse complement strand
CATTAATTCCTTATCCTTACTCTCATCATAAAACTGGTTGAATTCCTCTTTAGAGCTAAAAGGATGTTCCAATCCGTCTTTACTGATACTTGCTGGAATTACACCTTCATATAAGTCTGTATTCGAAGGAACTAACAGACTATAAAACTCTAGATAGTCTTTAACGCTCTTATCAAGTCTATAAAGTTGAGAGTTCGTTTTTTCCAATAATTCCGCTGCCTTTGGGTCAGTTTGCGCCATCAAGCTATTTTGAATCCAACTTGTATCCACAGCTTCGTCTAAAGGATATATAATAGGAAACGTGAAATTGCCCAATTTTTCATCAAATTGTTGCGTATTTAATTTAAAATTAAAGGTCGGACTTTGGTATTGTGCTGTCTTATTATCTTCCCATTCAATTTTTCGAGTATCAAGATTGTACCAAAGAGTTTGAAACT
>NZ_LSJN01000058.1:0-251 GCF_001557225.1 Streptococcus sp. CCH8-C6 | reverse complement strand
TGCTCGACGAGCTCGGTTATCTGCCGTTCGCCCGCTCGGGAGGGCAGTTGCTGTTCCACCTCATCAGCAAGCTTTATGAGCGGACCAGCGTCATCATCACCACGAACCTCGCCTTCGGCGAATGGCCGACCGTGTTCGGCGATCCCAAGATGACCACGGCGCTGCTCGACCGCGTCACCCACCACTGCGATATCGTCGAGACGGGCAACGACAGCTGGCGCTTCAAAAACCGCAGCTGACAGCCACCTTCG
>NZ_LSJN01000057.1:0-239 GCF_001557225.1 Streptococcus sp. CCH8-C6 | reverse complement strand
TCTGGTGGTCCTCGCCGCGGCGGCCCTGGGCTGGCAGGGCGGCATCTCGCACTTCGCCTACGAGGGCATGGACCTGATGCCCCTTTTCGCCATCCAGATGATCACCGCGGGCCTCGTTCTGTGGCCCCTGGCGCAACCCGACACCGGCGCCCAGAAGGGCCTGGTGATCGGCGGCCTGCTGCTGGCCGGCGGCCTGGCCATGACGCTCATCATCCGGGCGGAAGACCCGTGGACGCCCC
>NZ_LSJN01000056.1:0-15493 GCF_001557225.1 Streptococcus sp. CCH8-C6 | reverse complement strand
CAATTTTACAAGAAAGGGTATACTGATGAGTCGTAAAGAGATAGATGCTGAAAAGCTAACAGCCTGCAAAACTAGTATGCAGGAAATGAATAAAAAATTTGAAGGAGAAATTACAGGGTTAATCCAATCCTCTGCAACAGAATCTATGCAGGGAGCAGAGGATGCCCTTAACAAAATGAGTGCTAATTTAGTAAACACAGTAGATTCTCTGGATGTGTATTTAAATCAAGTGGCACATTATTTCCGACGGATGGACGATGAGCTTGCTACTGGTATTGCAACCGATACATCTATGTTTACTTATTCTAGTCCTCAAAAGGTTAAAGAAGAACAAACCAAAAAAGAGTATCTGCTTCCATAGTTTAATCAACTACCTGAATCATCAATTCAGGTGGTTTTCTTTTGCACCTCCTCTTTCTACCTTGCTATTCTCTAAAAGTTTCCAGTTTCTGCTCTAACCTTCCTCACTTATGCTATAATAGTCTATAGAAAGTCGAGGGAATGATGAGGAAAATATTATTGGTGGTTGTGGTGCAGGGTTTGGTTATCTTTGTGATTACAGGGCTGCTTTGTTTATTCTTGCGGGGGGATTTTTTCTTCCGTGCTTTAGCGCCGATCTTTGGTTTGGCAGCGGGAGGTTTTCGCTTCGTGACGGCCATGGTGACAAAAGCATTTGCGCCCAGTCTCTATGAGGATAGCAAGAAAAAGGAATAATCTATACAGTGGGTCTGGGGTCGTTTGCCTCAGGCCTTTTGTCATAACTGTCAGCATTAGTCATGCGAAGCTTTAATATTTTTCAGAAAAAGGATGGACAGAAGGGCTTTCTTAGGCGCTTTGTGGTAAAATAGTAACAGAATTAAAAATTTGGAGAGTAAAGATGAAACGTTCTATGTATGCTGGGCGTGTTCGCAAGGAGCATGTTGGTCAGGAAGTCACTTTGAAGGGCTGGGTAGCCCGTCGTCGGGATTTGGGCGGTCTGATTTTCATTGATTTGCGCGACCGCGAAGGCATTATGCAGCTGGTCATCAATCCTGAGACTGTGGCTGCTGAGGTCATGTCAACAGCAGAAAGCCTGCGCAGTGAGTATGTGCTGGAGGTGACAGGTAAGGTGGCTGCGCGTGAGCAGGTCAATGACAAGCTAGCGACAGGAAGCGTAGAGCTGCATGTGGAAAGCCTGACTGTCTTAAATACAGCCAAGACAACGCCTTTTGAAATCAAAGACGGCATCGAAGTGAATGACGATACGCGTTTGCGCTACCGTTATCTGGACTTGCGCCGGCCAGAGATGCTGGAGAACTTCAAGCTCCGTGCCAAGGTGACTCACTCTATCCGCAATTATCTAGATGAACTGGAGTTCCTTGATGTGGAAACGCCTTTCCTATCTAAGTCAACGCCAGAAGGAGCGCGTGATTACTTGGTGCCTAGTCGGGTCCATCAGGGGCACTTTTACGCTCTGCCCCAGAGTCCACAGATTACCAAGCAGCTCTTGATGAATGCGGGTTTCGACCGTTATTATCAGATTGTTAAATGCTTCCGGGATGAGGACTTGCGTGGTGACCGTCAGCCAGAGTTTACTCAGGTGGACTTGGAAACTTCTTTCTTGTCTGATCAGGAGATTCAGGACATTACAGAAGGCTTGATTGCTCGTGTGATGAAAGAGACCAAGGGTATTGAGGTGTCTCTACCTTTCCCTCGTATGAAGTATGATGATGCCATGGCTCTTTATGGGGTTGATAAGCCTGATACTCGTTTTGAGATGTTATTGCAGGACTTGACAGAACTTGTCAAGGGAGTTGACTTCAAGGTCTTTTCAGAAGCTCCATCTGTCAAGGCAATCGTGGTGAAAAATGCTGCAGATAAATACTCTCGCAAGGATATTGACAAGCTGACAGAGCAAGCGAAACAGCATGGTGCTAAAGGTCTTGCTTGGATCAAAGTAGCTGATGGTGAGCTGAATGGCCCGGTTGCTAAGTTCTTGACAGACTTGACAAGACAATTGACAGAGGCTTTACGGCTTGAAAATAATGACCTAGTTCTCTTTGTGGCTGATACTTTGGAAGTGGCAAACGCTGCTTTGGGAGCTCTTCGTGTTCGTTTGGCCAAAGAGCTGGGCTTGATTGACCCTGATACATTTAACTACCTTTGGGTAGTGGATTGGCCCATGTTTGAATGGTCAGAAGAAGAGGGGCGCTACATGAGTGCCCACCATCCTTTTACCCTGCCTCAGAAAGATTCTGAGCAAGAGCTGGAAGGCGACCTGAGCAAGGTGCGGGCTGTGGCCTATGATATCGTCCTCAACGGCTATGAACTGGGCGGCGGCAGTCTTCGGATCAACCAGAAAGACTTGCAGGAGCGGATGTTCAAGGCACTTGGCTTCTCAGCTCAAGAAGCTGCTGAGCAGTTTGGCTTCCTTTTGGAGGCTATGGACTATGGTTTTCCACCGCATGGTGGCTTGGCTCTGGGCTTGGACCGCTTTGTGATGCTCTTGGCTGGTGAAGAAAATATCCGCGAAGTCATCGCCTTTCCGAAAAATAATAAGGCTTCTGATCCAATGACACAGGCACCTAGCCCAGTGTCGGTCGCTCAACTAGAGGAATTAAGTTTACAAGTGGAAGCACATGAAGAAGACTAATTTTTACAAACTCTTTCGCTATTATGTCCGCAGGTTTGCTTATAATTTTAAGATTTTGCGGTCTTTAAAGAGTATCTCGCGTGAGAAGTACGATGAGAAGATTTCCGCCTCGCTTGTCTATGGCTTTTTGTCAGCTGTCGCAGTTAATTTCTTCTTTCAGCCGGGGCATGTTTATTCCAGCGGGGCGACTGGTCTGGCGCAGGTTATTACTGCCCTCAGTACTCGTTTCTTAGGTTTTACCATTCCGGTTTCTGTGACTTTTTACGCCATCAATATTCCACTGATGATTCTGGCCTGGTACCAGATTGGGCATAAGTTTACCATTTTTACATTTATCACGGTTACCATGAGCTCGCTTTTTATCCAGTTTGTGCCGGAAGTAACCTTGACTGACAATCCTATTATCAACGCCCTTTTCGGTGGTGTGGTCATGGGCACGGGGATTGGCTTTGCCCTTAAGTCCAGCATTTCCAGCGGTGGGACTGATATTGTCAGTCTGACTGTTCGGAAAAAAACAGGCCGGAACGTCGGGAATATTTCACTGATTGTCAATGGGATTATTATGCTAATTGCGGGTCTGACCTTTGGCTGGGAATATGCGCTGTACTCTATGATTACTATTTTTGTATCAAGTCGAGTGACGGATGCTGTCTTTACCAAGCAGAAGCGTATGCAAGCTATGATTATCACCAGCCATCCGGACAGGGTGATTGATAAGATTCACAATAAGCTGCATCGTGGGGCGACAGTAATCCATGGCGCTGAGGGAACCTACAATCACGAAAAAAAAGCTGTTCTGGTGACTGTTATCACCCGAGCTGAGTTTAATGAATTCAAGCAAATCATGAAGCAGACCGACCCAGCTGCCTTTGTCTCCGTTGCAGACAATGTCCACATCTTGGGACTCTTTGTGGAGGAGTGAAGGGATTCATTGAGTTTGGGAATGCGAAGCAGTATAGTGTGGGAGTTTGTGCTTAAAACGAGGTTTTGTGATAGGAGATTCATATGCGGTAGGACAATAGTCCCACCGCTTTCTATTCTCTATGGTGGAGAGTGGCTCGAGTAAGAAAGGATATACAAATACAGGAGATTTTCAGATTATGACGACTTATAAAAAAATCATGAATATCGCCTTGCCAGCTATGGCGGAGAATTTTTTGCAGATGCTCATGGGAATGGTCGACAGCTATCTAGTGGCCAGTCTTGGGCTGATTGCGATCTCTGGTGTCTCGGTGGCCGGCAACATCATTACGATTTATCAGGCAATTTTTATCGCGCTGGGGGCTGCTATTTCCAGTCTTATTTCCAAGACTCTGGCTCAAGGAGACAAGGAGCGTTTGGCCTATCATACAGCCGAGGCTATCAAGCTGACGCTACTTCTGAGTCTTCTGTTGGGGCTGATTTCCCTACTCTTTGGCAGGCAGATGCTGGATCTTCTGGGGACGGAAAAAGCGGTAGCTGAAGCAGGTGGTCTTTATCTGGCTCTGGTTGGTGGGACAATTGTTCTGCTAGGCTTGATGACTTCTTTTGGTGCTTTAGTGCGCGTCACACGCAACCCTAGATTCCCCATGTATGTCAGTCTTCTGACCAATGTCCTCAATGCCCTCTTTTCCGGTCTGGGGATTTACATCTTTCGGCTTGGTATTATCGGTGTAGCGTTGGGGACGGTGCTGGCTCGTTTGGTCGGTGTGCTGATTCTCTGGCGGGAGCTGGATTTGTCCACAATCCGCTGGCGCTGGGGCTTAGATGGAGAGCTCTTACGCCTGTCTCTGCCAGCTGCTGGAGAGCGGCTCATGATGCGGGCAGGTGATGTAGTTATCATTGCCATTGTGGTCGTCTTTGGGACGGACGCAGTAGCGGGGAATGCCATTGGTGAAGTCCTGACTCAGTTTAACTATATGCCTGCCTTTGGGGTTGCGACAGCAACAGTCATGCTGGTCGCCCATGCGGTGGGGGAGGGAGATATGCAAGAGGTCGGTCTGATTCGTCAGAGGGCCTTCTGGCTGTCTTTTGCTTGTATGCTACCTGTGGCTCTAGGAATCTTTGCTTTTGGTCGGCCGCTGACCTTGCTCTATACGGATAATAGCGGAGCTATCACAGCCAGTCTTTCGGTTATGCTTTTCTCCCTGCTGGGAACTCCCATGGCAGTCGGAACCGTGATTTACACAGCTGTCTGGCAGGGGCTGGGCAATGCTAGACTGCCCTTTTATGCTACGACTATTGGCATGTGGCTGATTCGCATCATCTCAGGCTATTTGTTGGGTGTGACCTTTGGCTTGGGCCTTCCGGGGGTCTGGGCTGGGACGCTCTTGGACAATGGCTTCCGCTGGCTATTTTTAAAGGTTTTATTTGACAGAAAAATGAGGAAAATCACATGACAAAAGCGTTTATTTGGGATTTGGACGGCACCTTGCTGGACTCCTACGATGCTATTTTGGCGGGGATTGAGGAAACCTACGCTCACTATGGTCTGGACTTTGACAGAGCGAGTATTCACAGCTATATCCTAAAGCACTCTGTCCAGAAGCTCTTGGAAAAAGTAGCGTTTGAGAAGGGGCTGGATGCTGCCGAGATGAATGCCTTCCGTGGAGCAAGCCTAAAGGAGAAAAATTCTCAGGTCCATCTGATTGAAGGAGCGGCAGAGATTCTGGCCTGGGCTGAAGAACAGGGCATTGCCCAGTTTGTCTATACCCACAAAGGACTCAATGCCCATCATATCTTAAAAGACTTGGGGATTCATGACTATTTTACAGAAATCATCACAACAGCCAACGGCTTTGAGCGCAAGCCCCACCCAGAAGGTGTCGACTATCTGCTCGATAAATATGGCCTGGATAAGCAGGAAACCTACTATATCGGCGATCGGACGCTGGACGTGGATGTTGCCGTCAACAGTGGCATCCAGAGCATTAACTTCTGTGACTACCGACCAGAAATCAATCAGAAAATAGAGAAGCTGATAGACATCAAGCAATTATTTACAAAATAAAAAGCAGACCAGAACTGATCTACTGTCAGTCTAGCCTGCTTTTTCTTTTACATATGCTCAATGTGAAGTTCTAGCAAGAACTCAAGAGCCTCGGGAGAACAGTTTTCTTTTTCAATTGCGAAACCAGTGCTCTCCCCTATCAAGATATAAAAATCTTGCTTTGTCATAATGACCTTGACAATATCATCATAGGTATAGCGAAATTCACCACGTATGTTTCTTGCTATAAAAGCCTCTCTGTCAAATATCAGAGTGACCTCCATGTTCTGAAATAAAGGATTTTTTTGATAAGCCCTCTTTATCTTATAATTCATGCCAAAATAGTACATAGAGGCGAAAATAGGGGGAAACAATATGACAGACATTATCTTTTCCTCTAATGGACTGAGCATTACGTAGGCTAACAGCCCGACTATCAGTATGATTATGTATAATACAAATCCTTTTCGTCGTATGAGAATAGCCCATGAAAATCTTTTATAAACTTCTTCAGTCACAAGAGTTGTAATACGAATTGGAAACATCTTTCACCTCCAGTTTCTATATTATAACATATATGAGAGATAAGATTTAGCCGAGCCTTGCTAGTCGATACCATATTTTATAGGAGGTGAGTGATTTTTTCGTTTTTACCTAAAACTAGCACATCTGGCATGGAAAGATTATGCCAGAAGTTATAATCAATGCTGGAGTCGAATGCGCTTAGTAAAATGCAGATAAGGTTACCATGGGAGCTAATGATAATCTCTTCGTTTTGATGTTTGCTTTCCAGTTCATAAAGAAGAACTAGGGCTCGCTGTTGAGCTTGTTGATTAGACTCGCCACCAATAAATGAAAAAGTCGGCTGTGACCAAAGTTGCATGAGGGCTTCTTCAAAGTCTTGGTCGGCAATCGCTTGACTACTTAGCTTTCGCTCTATTAGCCGTTTGTCGGTTTGAATAGCGAGTTTCAGATTCTGAGCTAAAGGCTCAACCGTTTGGATGGATCTTCGGTAGGGGCTGGAATAAATGGCGGTAATGGGTTTGTCTGCTAAAAATTCAAGCTTTGCCAAGGATTCTTGTCCTTTGTCTGATAATGGTCGGTTGATTTCATCAGGTGTATAGTTAGAATGTGCATGACGGATAAAATAGTAAGTGTTTTTCATAGGATGATTATAGCAAAATTTAAATCTCAATTCACTTTCTACCTATTTTCCACGCCGCCTTTTCTGTTTTTGTCCGCCTTTCGTGTTATAATAAACCTATGGAAAAAAAGAATAAATTATTATTAATAGACGGTTCGTCCGTTGCTTTTCGCGCTTTTTTTGCGCTTTATAATCAAATCGACCGTTTCAAGAGTCCATCAGGCCTGCATACCAATGCTATTTATGGCTTCCACCTCATGCTCAATCATCTCTTGGAGCGCGTTCAGCCGACTCATGTCCTGGTAGCTTTTGATGCTGGCAAGACGACCTTCCGGACCGAGATGTACGCCGACTATAAGGCTGGTCGGGCCAAGACACCAGATGAATTTCGTGAGCAGCTGCCTTTTATCCGTGAAATGCTGAAGCACCTAGGCATTCACTTCTATGACTTGGCTCAGTATGAGGCGGATGACATTATCGGGACCTTGGCCAAGATGGCTGAAAAGACAGCTGTACCTTACGATGTGACCATTGTCAGCGGCGATAAAGACTTGATTCAGCTGACGGATGATAATACCGTGGTGGAGATTTCCAAGAAAGGCGTGGCTGAGTTTGAGGAATTTACCCCAGCCTACCTCATGGAAAAGATGGGCATCACACCAGAGCAGTTCATTGACCTCAAGGCGCTGATGGGCGATCAGTCGGACAATATCCCCGGCGTGACTAAGATCGGCGAGAAGACTGGTCTCAAGCTCCTCTTGGAGTATGGTTCTTTGGAAAATCTCTATGAAAACATTGACCAGCTCAAGGCTTCCAAGATGAAGGAAAATTTGATCAATGACAAGGACAAGGCCTTCTTATCTAAAACCCTAGCCACCATCAATACTCAGGCTCCGATTGAAATCGGGCTGGATGATTTGGTTTATAAGGGGCCACAGGTAGAGGCTCTGAGCAAGTTCTACGACGAGATGGGCTTCAAGCAGCTCAAAGCGCAGCTAGGGATTGCTCAAGAGCCAGTAGAAGTCAAACCAATTGAATTTACCAAAGTGACTGAGGTGACAGCAGATATGCTGGCACCAGAGCAATTTTTCTATTTTGAAATCTTGGGCGACAACTACCACAAGGAAGAGATTGTCGGCCTTGCCTGGGGAGATAGTCGTCAGATTTATGTCGGTTCCAGCGATTTACTGCAGCAGCCTCTCTTTCAGGAGTTCTTGACAAAAACAGCTCTGAAAACCTACGATCTCAAGCGGACCAAGGTACTGCTCAGTCATTACGGCATTGAACTGCCAGCAGCAGCCTTTGATGCGCGCCTAGCTAAGTATCTGCTTTCGACGGTCGAGGATAATGAGCTGGCGACTATTGCTCGCCTCTACGGCCAAACAATCCTGCCGACGGATGACGAGGTGTATGGCAAGGGAGCCAAGCGTGCTCTTCCGGAGCAAGAGCAGCTCTTTGAGCATCTAGCTCGTAAAATCCAAGTGTTGCTGGAAACAGAAGAGCCAATGCAAGAACAGCTCCGTTCCCACGATCAGCTGGATTTGTTGCTTGAAATGGAGCAACCGCTGGCCTTTGTCCTAGCCAAGATGGAGATTGCGGGGATCAAGGTTGAGCGGGAAACCCTGCAGGGCATGCAGGCGGAAAATGAAAAGACGCTGGAAAGTCTGACTCAGGAGATTTATGATCTGGCTGGTCAGGAGTTCAATATTAACTCGCCGAAACAGCTGGGAACCATTCTCTTTGAGGATATGGGGCTGCCACTGGAGTACACCAAAAAGACCAAGACGGGCTACTCGACAGCGGTGGATGTGCTGGAGCGTTTAGCTCCCATTGCACCGATTGTGTCTAAGATTCTGGAATACCGTCAAATCAGCAAGCTCCAGTCCACTTATATCATCGGCCTGCAGGAGGCGATAGCGGCTGACGGTAAGATTCACACTCGCTATGTTCAGGATTTGACTCAAACGGGCCGCTTGTCCTCGGTTGATCCGAACTTGCAGAATATCCCCGTTCGTTTGGAGCAGGGGCGTCTCATTCGCAAGGCCTTTGTGCCAGAGTGGGCAGACAGCGTACTTCTCAGCTCGGATTATTCCCAGATTGAGCTGAGGGTGCTGGCTCACATTTCGCAGGACGAGCATCTGATTGCTGCCTTTCAACATGGAGAAGATATTCACACGGCTACCGCCATGCGGGTCTTTGGTATTGAAAAGGCAGAGGATGTGACACCTAATGACCGCCGTAATGCCAAGGCCGTCAACTTTGGAGTGGTCTATGGCATTTCCGACTTTGGCCTAGCCAATAATCTGGGCATTTCCCGCAAGGCTGCCAAAGATTATATTCAGACTTATTTTGAGCGTTTCCCAGGAATCAAAAATTATATGGAAACCATCGTTCGCGAAGCGCGTGATAAAGGCTATGTAGAGACCATTTATCATCGCCGTCGTTCTTTGCCAGATATCAATTCCCGCAACTTTAACATCCGAAACTTTGCGGAGCGCACAGCCATTAACAGCCCCATCCAAGGCTCCGCCGCAGATATTCTCAAAGTCGCTATGATTAATCTGGATCGAGCTCTGACTGAGAAGAATTTCAAGTCTCGCATGCTCTTGCAGGTTCACGATGAAATCGTGCTAGAAGTGCCAGCTGACGAGCTAACAGCCGTCCGCCAGCTAGTGAAAGAAACCATGGAGGCTGCGATTGAGCTGGCCGTTCCACTAGTGGCTGATGAAAATGCCGGCCAAACTTGGTACGAGGCGAAGTAAGATAAGATACAAAGAGCGTCAAAACCGACTGAAAATTAGCAATTCGGACGAAGGAGCGATGCTTCTAGAATGGATTATCTATTTTCCAAGGTTTTAGCTCATGTTCAGTTTAAGATATCAAGGGCGTGAAATACAAAGTGAAAATAGAAAGCTGACACAGTATTCGATGAATGCAAGGAAGCTTGTCTTTTTCACACGGTACTTAGACTAGATTCTGTTAAAACATGAATACTACAAAACTATCCAACTTTATTATGAATGAGGAGGAAGCCTATGACTTATCATTTTCAAAATCCCAGTGATGCAATCGTCAAGCATTATTTGAAAAACAGTAAAGTGATTGCTGTTGTCGGACTGTCTGACCGTGAAGAAACGACCAGTAACCGTGTGTCCAAAGAGATGCAAGATCGGGGCTATCGCATTATCCCTGTCAATCCGCGGGCAGCGGGCAGTCAGATTTTTGGTGAGACTGTTTATGCCAGTCTCAAAGATATTCCTTTTCCGGTTGATATTGTCGATGTATACCGTCGCAGTGAGTTTTTGCCGGATGTGGCACTGGATTTTCTGCAGTCGGATGCCAAGATTTTCTGGGCTCAGTTGGGCTTGGAGAGTGAGGAGGCTGAGCAAATTTTGCGGACAGCCGGTCGGGATGACATTGTCATGGACCGCTGCATTAAGCGCGAGCATACACGCTTGATTCTGGGCGAATAAGATGGCCAAGATAGTTATCATTCGTGGAAATTCCGGCTCTGGCAAGTCTAGTCTCGCTGGGAAACTGCAGACTCACTACGGCCGAGGGACTCTCCTGATATCGCAAGATACGGTTAGACGGGACATGCTCAAGGAAAAAGTCGAGCCTGGAAATTTGTCTATTGGCCTGACGGAAACACTGGCTCGCTTCGGTTACGAACATGATTTGCTGGTTCTGGTAGAAGGATTTTATGAGACAGACATTTATGGACAAATGCTAGAACGGTTGAAAAAAATCTTCGCTCCGCGGGTCTTTGCTTACTACTATGACCTATCCTTTGAAGAAACAGTCCGTCGCCATCAGACCAGAGCTAAACAAGAAGAATTTACCCCAGCCGACATGAAGCGCAGGTGGAAAGACCGAGACTTCTTAGGCTGGGAAGAGGAAGCCTTTTTCACAGATGAGGATTCACTAGAGGCAGCCTTTGACAAAATCTGCGCTACCCTTGAAAATAGCAAATAAAAAAACAACTCACAAGCTTAGGACAAGGAGTCCTGTGCCTGTGGGTTATTTTCTTTTGAGATTGCTTTTTCTTTTTTCAATTCCTCATAAAAGAGAATGTAAGCAGTCGCTGTATAAGGGAGAACTATAAAATTCAGCAAGCCGTATGTTAATCTGGCCAATAAATTCCAGCCGATGAAGCTCAGATCTAGCACAAATAGCTTTCCTTTATAGCCTTTCATTAGTTTCCGGCTTTGACGGATAGCATAGAAGGCTCCCTGATAACTCCCGGCCTCAAGCTGGTCATAGAGGATGAACTCTGCTTGAGCAAAGGCATAGTACTGAGGGATGGCAATACCTAAGCCAGTGAATATCAAGAGGGTTCCCAGTAACATACCAGGGGTGTATTGAAGAATCTGCTGGCCTGCAGCACTTTGAGCCATCAATACAGTATGGGCTGGGATTTTTTCCGAAATAGAGAGGATTTTATAAGCATTAAATATTGCTAGAAGACTCCCGCAGAACATAGGAATATTCCAAAGAAAAATCAGCAGCTGCTTGAGCAAAACCGTCTTGAAGACAGGTGTGAAAGTCTTGCTGGTAAAAAGATGTCCTATATCTGAAAAGTTGACATCATCCTTTGTCTTACGAAGGACCTTCATCATGGTATAGCTGGCAGAAAGCAGTAGCAAGGTTAAGATAAACTGGATGGTTGTCGGGAAAAGATTTTTGCTAATGAGAAGATAGATGGACTGGCTAAAAGTTAGGCTGGGAATGGAATCTCTTAGATTGTCATTGAGGGAAAGTAAGATGCTGAGGATGCTGACAAGGGTTGGGGCCGCAAACAAAAGAAAAATTCCTCTCGTTTGGCTGCGGACGGTACGAGCTTGAGCTCTGATGTTACTTAGATTCATAATTCCTCCATTTGAATTTGTCTGTTACATTATATCATACCCCGTGACAGATAGAAGTTTTTTTGGTAAAATCATACGGTATCTTGTGAGCCCTTGCTGCTCATTATATAGAAGAAAAATCGCTGGGACTGTTTTTCCCAGCAGGAGGAAACATGTCAACATCACCGATTCAGTATCGTTTGATCAAAAAAGAAAAGCATACAGGTGCTCGTTTGGGGGAGATTATCACGCCTCACGGGACTTTTCCAACGCCTATGTTTATGCCGGTTGGTACCCAGGCGACGGTCAAGACCCAGTCACCAGAAGAGCTCAAGCAAATGGGTTCTGGTATCATCTTGTCCAATACTTACCACCTTTGGCTGCGGCCGGGCGATGAGCTGATTGCTCGTGCAGGTGGCCTGCACAAGTTCATGAACTGGGATCAGCCTATTCTGACGGATAGTGGCGGTTTTCAGGTCTATTCTCTAGCTGACAGCCGCAATATCACAGAAGAAGGAGTAACCTTTAAGAACCACCTCAATGGTTCCAAAATGTTCCTGTCACCAGAAAAGGCCATCTCTATCCAGAACAATCTGGGCAGTGACATTATGATGTCTTTTGATGAGTGCCCGCAGTTCTACCAGCCTTATGATTATGTCAAGAAGTCTATTGAGCGGACCAGCCGTTGGGCAGAGCGTGGACTCAAGGCCCACAGCCGTCCACACGACCAAGGTCTCTTTGGGATTGTTCAGGGTGCTGGATTTGAAGATTTGCGTCGTCAGTCTGCTCAAGACTTGGTCAGCATGGATTTTCCAGGCTACTCTATTGGAGGACTGGCTGTTGGTGAGTCCCACGAAGAGATGAATGCTGTGCTGGACTTCACAACGCCTATGCTGCCTGAAAACAAGCCTCGCTATCTCATGGGAGTTGGGGCGCCAGATAGCTTGATTGATGGGGTTATCCGTGGCATTGATATGTTTGACTGCGTCCTGCCGACTCGGATTGCCCGAAACGGTACCTGTATGACTAGCGAAGGGCGTCTGGTTGTTAAAAACGCTCAGTTTGAGGAAGATTTCACGCCGCTGGACCATGACTGTGACTGCTACACTTGCAGCAACTATACGAGGGCCTATATCCGCCACTTGCTTAAAGCGGATGAAACCTTTGGCATCCGCCTGACCAGCTATCACAACCTCTACTTCTTGGTAAACCTTATGAAGAAGGTTCGCCAAGCCATCATGGATGACAACTTGCTGGAATTCCGTGAAGACTTTATTGAGCGCTACGGCTACAATAAATCCAGCCGAAATTTCTAAGAAGCTCCATTTGAAAGGAGAAGCCATGTCTGATGAAGAGAAATTGCTGAAAGGATTGACAGCTTATCTGTCAGACGACCAGAAACACACCCTGCGTATTTATGGTCATGGTGCTTCGGGGAAGTCGACTTTTGCTCGAAAACTCCAGCTAGCCTTGGGTGAGGAACGAGCCAATCTGCTGGAAACAGATCCTTATGTAATTACTGGAGAGTATCGCGATTTGCTTAGTTCCAAAGATTTTCCTCATCAAAAAGTCACAGCCTGTATCCCAGCTGTTCATGAGCTCGGGAGTCTGGAATGAGATATTTGTGCCTTGCAGTCTGGTCTGGATATTCTGACCATTGGCACAGCTTGGTCGCCTAGCTTGCGTTTATCAGCTCGAAAGCCGATTTTAATAGTAGAAGGTATGTCGGCTGCCTTTTTGCCTGAAAGTTTGTTTGATTTGTCGCTTTGCTTTTACACGGACGATCAGACTGAGTTAGAGCGCCGCTTGGCAAGAGATGTGGCTGTGCGAGAGCGCAGGCCAGATTGGATAAAGCAGACGCATCTGGCTCGACGAGAGCAATATAGGCACTTTTATCAGCCCTATCTAGCGGCTGCAGACCTTGTCATCTGCCAGTCAGGCAACAGTTTTCGCATCGAAAAGGTCAGCTCTTTGCTATAAAACAAAGTAGCTAAGAGTAAATTTTCATTTTTGATCTCACTGATGTGCGTCAGTGAGATTTTTGTTTTGAGAGTATTTGTCTAAAAGTCTGACTTTAAAAGAATCTTGAACATATTTGACAGTCTGAGAAATTATCTAATAAATTCCTTTGCATTTGAGGAAATTATGGTATAATAGGGCTAGAAAGAAGCAGAAGCCCGCAGGCTTTTTTATTTAGGAAAGGATGAACTCATGGACAGTTTTGACAAAGGCTGGTTTGTACTGCAGACCTATTCAGGTTATGAAAACAAGGTAAAAGAAAATCTTTTGCAGCGCGCTCAGACTTATAATATGCTGGAAAATATCTTGCGCGTGGAAATCCCCACTCAGACCGTGCAAGTAGAGAAAAATGGTAAGACCAAGGAAATCGAAGAAAATCGCTTCCCTGGTTATGTCTTGGTGGAAATGGTAATGACAGACGAAGCTTGGTTTGTCGTGCGGAATACTCCGAATGTAACAGGATTTGTCGGGTCACACGGAAACCGTTCTAAGCCAACGCCGCTCTTGGAAGAAGAGATTCGCAACATTCTCATCTCCATGGGTCAAACAGTGCAGGAGTTTGACTTGGATGTTAAGGTTGGGGATACCGTTCGTATCATTGATGGTGCCTTTACTGATTATACAGGTAAGATTACTGAGATTGATAATAACAAGGTCAAGATGATTATTTCCATGTTTGGTAATGACACTGTGGCTGAAGTTAATCTTAGCCAAATTGCAGAATTGTAATAATTCAAATATAAAAGAAATAAGAATAGGTCTTTAGGGCCTATTCTTATTTTTGTATGAAAAAGCTAAAAGCTACTGGGAAAGGACAAAATGAACGGTGTAGAAATGTTTTTGACTATATTAGTTAATATGTCTAATTTTTTTAAGCATAAAATTTTGAATTTTTCGTTCATTTATTCACTTTTCCTATAATAAAAACTTGAAGAAACCGCTTTGTTAAGGCGTTCTTTCGTGCATGAAAATAAATGTTTGGTCTTGCAAATGATTTGCTAATTTTTGCAGCCAAAATATTGGCAAGATGAAACAAAAATGTTATAATATGTGATAGAATTGACATAGTGTAAATTATTCGAAATACAAGTCTTAACTTAGACGGCATTAGGTCAATGATGTTAGATGTTTTTTATGAACAAAGGAGATGCGATGTTGAAAGATAAGTGGTGGCTTCCATTTCTAGCATTAGGGGTCATTATCTTAGCTGTGTTTGGTTTGCTATATATCAATAGTCCAAATAAGCAAAAGAAAGAATCGACCCAGAACACTTCCAGTTCAACTACGAATGCTGTAGCACAACATAATCTAGTTGGACAGAAGTTGCCTGACTTTGAAATGATTGATCATGATGGACAGCAAAGGAAAAGCTCGGAATTCTATGACAAACCAATGGTGATTATGGAGTGGGCTAGCTGGTGTCCTTACTGTCAAAGACAACTGCCAGAAATTCAAAAAATATATGAAAAGTACGGAGACAGACTTCACTTTGTCATGTTAAACATGCTTGGTCCGGGTCATGGAACTACTGAGACAGAGGAAACGGCTGATAAGTATATTAAAGAAAAAGGTTTTACGTTTCCTTACTACTCTGACACTGGACAAAAAGCAGCAGATATTCTTCAAGTGAGTACAATCCCTAGCATCTATCTAGTGGATAAGAATCAGGTAGTACAGAAAGTCATCTTGGAGTTTCATGATGAAGCTGCACTTGATAAGCAATTACAAAGTATTTTGAAATAAAGAAAGAAGAAAAGGAGGAAGCTTATATAAAGGTTTCTACTATTTATATAAGCTTGAGATAGCATGAGAGATTTTGTCAAAAAAGTTCTAGTTCTATTTACAATTTTGTTCATGTCCATTCCATCGGCTACTACGGGTTC
>NZ_LSJN01000055.1:0-539 GCF_001557225.1 Streptococcus sp. CCH8-C6 | reverse complement strand
CTTCGCCCCACGGCGTATCCAGGCCGTTCACCCGGATCACCACCTCGCGGCCCCCGAAGCCGCCGGCCTTCACGGCCTCCACCGCGCCAGCGCGGGCCTCGGCCTTGGCGTCCGGCGCGACCGCGTCCTCCAGGTCCAGGATCACCACGTCGCAGGGCAGGGCGCGCGCCTTGTCCACCGCCCGCGCATTGGACGCCGGCAGGTAGAGCGCGCTGCGTCGGGGGCGGGCGATGCGGTTCATGTGGACGGCGGCTCCTTCGCGCATTGGCGATACGCAGGTTCTAGCGTTTAGGATGTGCCCATGGCTACGCGCCCAATCCGCTACGACGCCGGCGCCCGGAATGTCCTCGGCGGCGAACTGGTCCCCTGTTCGCTGGACCCGGTGACCGGGTTCTTCCGCAACGGCTGCTGCGAGACCGGTCCGCACGACGTGGGCATGCACACGGTCTGCGCCGTGATGACCGCCGAATTCCTCAGCTATTCCAAGAGCGTGGGCAACGACCTGTCGACGCCCAGGCCCGACCTCGGCTTCACGGGCC
>NZ_LSJN01000054.1:0-214 GCF_001557225.1 Streptococcus sp. CCH8-C6 | reverse complement strand
AACCGCTGACCCTCTGCTTGTAAGGCAGATGCTCTCCCAGCTGAGCTAAACTCCCAAAGGGTGGAGTCTAGCTCAGCCAACGGTGAGAAACTTCGTTTCTCTCATCCGCCGATTGTAATTTCGATTTCCTCTCCATTACAACTAAGCTAAACTCCCTTCGCTAAGCGACTACCATATCTCACAGGGGGCAACCCCCAACTACTTCCGGCGTTCT
>NZ_LSJN01000053.1:0-793 GCF_001557225.1 Streptococcus sp. CCH8-C6 | reverse complement strand
TTTTAGTATACAAGCTAGACTTCAAATATTTCTCAAGAAATTCTAAAATATTTCTCAAGAAATGCAGAACAACCAATCGGCTGACTGGCTGCTTGGGGTGTTCATTTTTTATGTTAAAAGATGTCAAGTTCTCAAAAGCAACAAAGGTTTCAGCAATGCTTTGCGAAGAAGAATAGTCATTGCTAGACCTGTAGCTAGTTAAGCTGTTCTGGTATAAGTTGAGGGTCGAATTCTTCTTTGGTAAATTCTGTGACAAGCTTGCCTTGTTCCAGAATGCCAAATTTGGTGGCAACCAAAGAAAGTTCAGATAGGATGTGACTGGAAATGATAAGGGGCGTTCCTAGTTCTTGTCTGATTCGCTGGACCATGAGGTGGAATTCCTTGATATCAATAGGTCCCAGATTATTAAAAGGCTCATCCAATATCAGCAGGTCTGGCTTATCAATAAGGGCGATAGCGATGCCTAGCCGCTGCTTCATGCCTGGGGAAAATTCACTGAATGTTTTCTTGCCAGTCTTGGTCAGACCGGTGTAAGTTAGGCATTCTTGGATAACCCTATCAGGATTGGCAACCTTTCGATCAATGCAATAATAGAGTAGATTATCAAAGGCCGTCAGATGCTCGTGGGCAATCGGTGTTTCGATGATAGCTCCGCTTTGCTTGAGCGCCTTCTTCCATTCCTTCTGATTGTCAGCAGAGGCAAAGAGAGCAGTGGTTCCGCTGTTGGCATGAATGAGCCGGCTAATGGTCTTGAGAAGAGTGGTTTTGCCAGCCCCGTTCTTGCCAATCAGTC
>NZ_LSJN01000052.1:0-216 GCF_001557225.1 Streptococcus sp. CCH8-C6 | reverse complement strand
TTTCGCGGCACGCGAAGACCGGGATGACAAAGGGGGTGGGTTACTGCGTGGCGAGGAAGGCTTCGTAGGCGGGGCGGTCCATGAGGGACTCGTATTGGGCGGGGTCGGAGACGCGGACCTTGGCGAACCAGCCGCCGTTCTCGGGGTCGGCGTTCACGGTCTCAGGCGCGTCGCCCAGGATCGAGTTGCCCTCGATGACTTCGCCGGAGATGGGGG
>NZ_LSJN01000051.1:0-211 GCF_001557225.1 Streptococcus sp. CCH8-C6 | reverse complement strand
CAGGCCGCCCTTGTTCGGGTCGGGATTGGCGTCCTCCTCGCCGTAGGTCCGCGCCTCGCCCTTGTAGATCGGCAGGCGCCTCGGCATGTCGAGCCGGTTGCGGTCCTCGATCCGGATCACCTCGGCGCCGAAGTCGCCCAGGATCTGGCCGCAGAACGGCCCGGCGATCAGCGTCCCCATCTCGATGACGACGAGGTCGGCGAGGGGGCCC
>NZ_LSJN01000050.1:0-404 GCF_001557225.1 Streptococcus sp. CCH8-C6 | reverse complement strand
CGATGAAGCTATGAACTTTATTTTGATCGCTCGTTAAACCACTATTGCCATAGGTATAGTTTTTACCAGTCGAATTCGCATCGGTATATACATTCGCAGGGCTACCACTAAAATCATTGTTTTCAAAGTAACGCACCTGATCCAAACCTTGGTAAGAAGCAACGAAGACCCTGTCAGTTGTCCGAGGATCATCAGTCTTAACGAGATAAGGGTTTGTCTCATCGTATTGTTCTGGACTAACATATGTTGTCAAACGTTTAAGAGCACGTTTGACACTTGGAATTGTTGTTCGGAATGACCCACTGGCATCCTGCAGGATGACCAAGTCAATCGGTTTCCGCGGAACTGACCAGTCCGTTGCGTCTGTTTTTTCAATCTTCCGATAACACCCATTTTGTGTAATC
>NZ_LSJN01000005.1:0-58006 GCF_001557225.1 Streptococcus sp. CCH8-C6 | reverse complement strand
CAATTTTACAAGAAAGGGTATACTGATGAGTCGTAAAGAGATAGATGCTGAAAAGTAAAAGAAAGTAAACTTCCTATATGAGAAAGAACTGACTGATTGACCAGTTCTTTCTTTTTGCAGGGAAGGCAGTTCAATTTGCCACTTGTCAAGTCTGTGCTTTTCGAGTATGATAAAGACAGTTAGATTATTCGGAGCTTGGCTTTCAGAGAAAGGATTTTTTATGACAGAAGAATTGCTACCCTATAAACGTATGCCGCTGTGGACGGCTGAGACCATGCCAGAGGCGGTAAAGAGAAAGCACAATACCAAAGAGGGAACTTGGGGCAAAATCACTGTTCTCAAGGGACGCCTTAAGTTTGTCGAGATGTCAGAGGAAGGTGAGGAGCTGGCTGAGCACATCTTTGAGGCTGGTCAGGACAATCCTTTTGCCCAGCCCCAAGCTTGGCATCGGGTCGAAGCATTGACAGATGATTTGGAATGGTATTTGGAGTTTTACTGTCGGCCTGAGGATTATTTCCCTAAGAAATACGGCAGCAATCCAGTTCACTCAGAGGTTTTGGAAGCTATGCAGACAGTCCAGCCAGGGCGGGCTTTAGATCTAGGCTGTGGTCAAGGCCGCAATGCTCTCTTTCTGGCCAAGCAGGGCTTTGAAGTGACGGCTGTAGATCAGAATGAGCTGGCACTGGAGATCTTACGGAGCATTGTGGAGCAGGAGGATTTAGATCTGCCAGTGGGTAGCTACGACATCAATTCAGCTAGTCTGACCCAGACTTATGATTTGATCGTTTCCACCGTTGTCCTTATGTTCCTGCAGGCGGAGCGGATTCCGGATATTATCCGAAATATGCAAGAGCATACAGCGCTTGGCGGCTACAATCTCATCGTCTGTGCCATGGATACAGAAGACTTCCCATGCTCTGTTCCCTTTCCTTTTACGTTTAAGGAAGGCGAGCTTGCCGAGTATTATAAAGACTGGGAGCTGGTTAAGTACAATGAAAATCCTGGTCACCTCCATCGACGTGATGAAAACGGCAATCGAATTCAGCTGCGTTTTGCGACTATGCTGGCTAAAAAGGTTTAGTAGAAGACAGTGGGACAGAAGTTGATTTTTTAAAATTTAGTTTTGCTCACTTATTTTGAGGTTCAGGCTTAAAAGGTCTGATAGACAATTTAAATTGTCTCAGATTCAATATTTTTTGAACATAATAAAGCTAGACTGAGGCATTTTTGTCTTAGTCTTTTTTATTTTAGTAAAAAACTTTAGAAATATTTTAGAATTTCTTGAGAAATATCTGAAGTTTAGAGGTTATACTAGAAAGTGCAAGGAGGAGAGAAAAGAGCTGGAAGCAACAGGACAGCTGGTAGAAAACTTTAGTTTTATTTAAGTGTGAGTCTAGAGCAGATCACTTTTAAAAGCAGACTGAAGAATCTTATTTTCTCTTCTTGCGGCAAATTTTTCCAGACCTTCAGTTTTCTGTTGACGAGGAAAAAAGAATATGTTAAAGTAAATGAGTAAAATAAAAAAGTCAATTATATTTTACTTAATATAAAAGGAGGAACTCATGAAGAAAAGAACGAAAATCATTCTAACTTCTACGTTGACTGTGACCGGCCTAATCTTGGCTGCCGGTGGCTATTGGGCTTATAAGACCTTTGTCCCTCAGGAGACACCGATCGATAAGAATGCCACAGTGAGGACCAATTACTATCAAGCCATCAATAAAAAATGGCTGGAAAAGGCAGAGATTCCTAGCGACCAGCCGTCTAACGGTGTGTTTTATGAACTGAACGAGCAGGTCAAGGATAAGATGAAGGCGGATGTCAAAAATCTAGTCTCTGGTAAAGAAAAGTCAACGATTGAAGGCATGCCTGAGTTTATCAAATACTACCAGCAAGCTACGGACTTCAAGCAGCGGGAAAAGGATGGCTTAGCCCCTCTCAAGTCCTATCTCAAGGAAATTGAAGACTTGTCCGACCTGAAGGACCTAGCTGGCAAGGCTGTTGACTGGGAAAAACGCGGTTTGGCTCTGCCGTTTACCTTTGAAATTAGTTCTAACCTAGAAAATACCAATCAGAAACAAGTGAATCTGTCCAGTCCAAGTCTTATGCTGCCGGATAAGAGCTACTATGAAGATGAAGCTGCCAAGAAAAGGATGATGGATCCGCTGGAAAAAGCATTCAAAGAAGCCTTGCAAAAGCTAGGCTATAGTGAAAAAAACAGCGAAAAGATTGTCAAAGAAGCCTTAGAATTTGATGGAGAACTGGCCAAATATGCCCAAAGCAATGAAGAAACTTCGGAAATTAAAAATCTTCACCATCCTAAGACGGCAGAAGACATCAATGCCTACTCTGATACCTTTAAGTTTCACGATATTATCAATGACTATCTAGGCCAGGAATCTGGTGATGTCAATGTACCTAACCCTAAGTATTATGAAAATTTTGCCAAGGTAGTTAATGACAAGAACTTTGGCAAGCTCAAATCTTGGATGCTTGTGAAGCAGGCAGCATCAGCATCTAGTTTTCTAACTGATGACTATCGGCTGATTTTTGCAGAGTACCAAAAATCCTTGCAAGGTACTAAGGAAGCAACTTCAAAAGAAGATGCAGCATACAATCTGACAACAGGAACTTTTTCAGATGTCTTTAGTCTTTACTATGGTCGCAAATATTTCGGTGAAGAAGCCAAGCAAGAAGTGACCCAAATGGTCAAGGATATCAAGGAAGTCTATCGGGAACGTATGCTGAAAAACGAATGGCTATCAGAAGAAACCAAGCAGAAGGCAGTCAAGAAGCTGGATACTATGAAACTCTATATCGGCTATCCTGAAAAAGTTCGCGAAGTGACTAAGGCCTTGAAGGTAGACGATAAAAAATCCTTCTTTGAGAATGCAATTGCTTTGAGTCAAGCAAAACATCAATATGATGTTGAGCACTTCTCTGAGCCAGTAGACAAGGACGAGTGGGTGATGCCTTCCTATGATATCAACGCTTACTACTCACAGGAAAATAACAGTATCAACTTCCCAGCCGCAATCCTGCAGAATCCATTCTTTGATGTTAAGCAAGAGATGGAAAAGAACTATGGCGGTATCGGTATGGTTATCGGTCACGAGATTACTCACGCCTTCGACTCAAACGGTGCAAACTTTGATGAAGAAGGAAATTTGAATAATTGGTGGACAGAAGCAGATAAGAAAGCTTTTGACAAGAAAATTGAAGCTGTTACCAAGCAGTGGGATGGTATTGAAATCTACGGTGGCAAGGTCAATGGCAAGCTTACGGTAACAGAAAATGTAGCCGATGCGGGTGGACTTTCAGCTACTCTCGAAGTTGTTAAAAAGAAATATCCAGATGCAGACTTGAAGAATTACTTTGAAAACTATGCCAATATCTGGAGAAGCAAGGCTAGTCTGCAATTTAACCAACTTCTCCTGAAGGTAGATGTTCATGCTCCTTCCGAGCTGCGGGTCAACCAGCAACTCAAAAATGTAGAGGCCTTCTATGAAACCTATCCAGAAATCAAAGAAGGTGATGCCATGTATCTGGCTCCAGATAAGCGGGTCAGCGTATGGTAAAATTGCTTGTCTAGGAAAAGATGAGAAAATAATCTAAGCTATGAAGCACAACCAGTTTGGTAATAGGAGAGAAGTTCGTTCTCTTTCTCTTATCCATTCTTTCCTGCGACACCTGTGCGGCTGCGGGTTGTGCCTCCGCAGCCACGTGTCTTTAAAGTCAGATTTTATCTGGCTTTTTTCTATTTTGAAATGAATTATTTATCTAGTAAGTCTTATACGTCAAAAAATGAAATCGCTTGCAAAACCTGGAGTAAAAGGCTATACTGAATATAGTATTTAATTTTGTAATTTTTCACAAAAAAACAAAGGAGATATTTTTATGAAAAAAATATTGTTTCGTTCCTTGTTAGCTCTTTCGACCATTTTTCTCTTTCCTTTCCAAGTGGTCGAAGCCTGCACAGGATTTATTGTCGGGAAAGACCTGACGGCAGACGGCACAACGCTTTACGGTCGGACAGAGGACTTGGAGCCCAATCACAATAAGGTCTTTCTGGTTCATCCGAGAAAGACTAATGCGAGTGGTGCCAAGCTGGTCGATGAAACCAACGGCTTTGAATGGACCCTGCCGGCAGAAAGCTACAAGTATACCTCGGTATCAGATGTGACCCCATCCCAAGGTATTTTTGACGAGGTTGGCTTCAATGAGTACGGTGTTTCCATTTCAGCGACTGTTTCTGCCAAGGCTAATGATGCCATTCAAAAGGTGGACCCTTATGTAGAAAATGGCTTGGCAGAGTCTATCCTGACAACTGTCGTTCTTCCCCACGTTCAGACAGCCCGCCAGGGTGTGGAGCTGATGGCGCAGATTGTCAGAGAGCAGGGAGCAGCAGAGGGGAATATTATCACCATTGCTGATAAGACTGGTGTCTGGTATATGGAAATCCTATCTGGCCACCAATATGTTGCTATTAAATTCCCAGATGACAAGTATGCTGTATTTCCTAATACTTTCTTCTTGGGCAGTGTTGACTTTGACGATACAGAAAATGTCATTGCTTCAAAAGGTGTTCAGGATGTAGCCAAGCAAGCTAATTCTTATAAAGAAATTGACGGCAAATTCCATATTTCTCAGTCCTACAATCCACCGATGGCAGAGGCAGATCGTTCACGTGCCTGGGCAGGTATCACCAGTCTAGATCCAAATGCGGCCGTGTCTTATAACGACTCTTACTTTGATCTCATGCACTCCACAGACAAAAAGATCAGTGTAGCAGATGTCATGGCTATGCAGCGCAATCGCTTTGAGGGCACTCAGTTCAAACCGCTGGACCAAATGGAGCTAGATGGTAAGGGGCTGCCACAACGCGGTACGACAGATCCTGTTTACAAATATCCGCTGGGCAATCCAAATGTCATGGAAGCTCATATCTTCCAGCTCAAAGACGGCGTTCCAGCCAATATGGGCGGAGGCACTATGTGGCTAGCTGTAGGAAGCCCGCGCTTCTCACCTTACCTGCCTTATAATGGTAATATCACAGATACTTACGATGCTTATAAGGTCAATACAACGAGCTACAGTCCAGACTCTTGGTACTGGGTAGCATCTCATATCTACGATATGGCAGCCAAGCATCAGGACCTCTTTGGTACTTCTGTCCAAGACAAGTGGAAGGATTTGGAAGCCCGCTTTATTGAGGAGCAAAATGCTCTAGATGTAGCCAATGCAGCTCTGCCAGACTCTTCAGCAAAAGTTACAGAAGAAACACAGGCTCGAGCAGCGCAAGTCTTTAAGGAAATGAAAGAGCTGGAAGCTGAAATGGAAGCTAAGATCAAGGAAGCAACAAAAACTACTCCTTCCAGCTCCAGCAAAGATTCTAGCAGCTCTTCGTCATCTCAAAGCTCGTCAAGTTCTTCCTCTTCAGCAACTTCTAGCAGTTCTGATACACGGACGGAAGTCAATGTAGAAAATGACAGCTTGGTGGATGTCGTAACTGGCATTCGATTGAAAAATGCTGACTTAGTCAAGTCCGGTCTTCAGCTGTCAGTGAAAAAACTGGAAAGCAAGATTCAGCCGACAGATACCTATGACATTAGCTTGACCGATCCGAATGGTCAGCCGGTGCATCAGGTCAGTCCAACACTTGTGACGATTCCAGTTCGCAAAGACTTGCCAGTAGATGCCGTCTATGCTCTGGATGAAAATGGCAAACAAGTTGAGAAATTTGATGTAACGGTTAATCAAAACCAGACTATCAGCTTCACGACCAATCATTTCTCTGTTTACCAAGTGCAGTATCGAAATGAGCAGTCCGTCAAGGCCAAGAAAAAAGACCTGCCCTCAACAGGTGAGCAAGTCACTATCATGGGGATTGCAGGTTTGATTATCCTAGCAGGAGTCTTCTTCCTTTTGAAGAAAGCAAAGAAAAACTAATCTAAAATAAAAAGAAGGCCGAGCAAAATGTTCGGCCTTTCTTGGTGAAAAAACGATTTTTGTTCAGGCTATCCTTCAAGCTAGAGCCTTTATCTTAAATAATCATAGTTATAAGTAGTCAAAATTATGTCAGTGAGTTCTTCAGGTTCTTCTTGAGCTCCGCCGGCTATCCAAAGAGAAATAATCCCCTCAACACTGGATAGGAAGATTTCCAAGGCGTATTTCTGAGGGATGTGAAAGTTCTCCTCTAAAAAACGCTGGGTAGCAGCCTTTTGCATGTCACTCAGAATGATACTGGTTATGTACTCCCGAATAGCCCCGCGAAAGTCAATATAATGGCTTCTGGTCAGGGCATTGATAAGACGTTCATTAGCGCGCAGTATATGAAATTTTGCTATCATTAACTTTTTGGGATATTCGTTCTCCGCTTCAAACATGCTATAACTAGAAAGTTGGGAGATAATGTCGTTTTTGAGACTATCAACCATCTGATACTTATCTTGGTAGTGGAGGTAGAAGGTGCCGCGATTAATCCCTGCCCGTTTGCAGAGTTTGCTGATGGAGATAGTATCAAACCTTTCTTCTGATAGTAGCTGAATCAAGGCTTCTTTGATATCTTCCTTGGTGCTGGTTTTTCGTTTCTGGACCATTTTCTTCCTTTTTCTTAAATCAACACTTTGTTGATTTTTGCTTATTGCTTTTTATCTAAGCTCATTATATAATATCTGTGATTTAGAATCAACATCTTGTTGATTTAAGGAAACGAGCTTTGAAAAGGAGAGATGATGACATGGCTTATATTGAAATGAAACATAGCTTTAAACGTTATCAGGTAGGTGACTCAGAGATTGTTGCTAATAACGATGTTTCTTTTGAGATTGAAAAGGGGGAACTGGTCATTATCCTGGGGGCTTCTGGTGCCGGTAAGTCAACAGTGCTCAATATTCTCGGAGGTATGGATACCAATGATGAGGGAGACATCCTGATAGACGGCCAGAATATTGCTGACTACAATTCCCACCAGCTGACGGACTATCGTCGTAATGATGTGGGCTTCGTCTTTCAGTTTTACAATTTGGTGCCCAATCTGACAGCCAAGGAAAATGTTGAATTGGCTTCTGAGATTGTCAAGGATGCTCAAGATCCTGTTGCCGTTCTAACTGCGGTTGGTATGGAAAATCGCCTCAATAATTTTCCTGCGCAGTTATCAGGCGGGGAGCAGCAGCGAGTGTCCATTGCTCGGGCTGTGGCAAAAAATCCCAAGATTTTGCTCTGCGATGAGCCGACAGGGGCTCTGGACTACAATACTGGCAAGCAAGTGCTGCAAATCTTACAGGACATGTCTCGCAATCAAGGAGCGACGGTGATTATCGTGACCCACAATGCTGCCTTGGCTCCCATTGCTGACCGGGTCATCCGCATGCACGACGCGAGAGTCAAGAGTATCACAGTCAATGATCAATCACAGGATATAAGTACATTGGAGTATTGATATGAAGAGAAAGATTTATTGGAAAGATATTCTGCGCTCCTTCACTAGCTCTAAAGGACGTTTCCTATCTATTTTAATCCTCATGATGCTGGGTTCTCTAGCTCTCGTGGGGCTCAAGGTCGCTCCTCCCAATATGCGCAGAACAGCAACAGATTACTTGAAAGAACAGCGAACCATGGACTTGGCTGTTATGGCGGATTATGGTTTGGATTCGGCTGATCAGAAAGAGCTGGAAGCTATCAAGGGAGCCGATGTCGAGTTTGGCTATTTGACAGATGTCACCGTGGACGAGGAGGCTCTCCGAGTATTCTCAGATACCAAGGATATTTCAAACTTTCAAGTGACTTCTGGCCGTCTTCCTAAGAAAGAACAAGAAATTGCCCTGGCTAGCTTTTGGTCAAAAAAATATAAACTTGGTCAGGAGATTCATCTGACCGAAAAAGCAGGCGGTCGGTCAGTTCTGAAAAACAAGACCTATAAGGTCGTGGGATTTGTCAACTCGGCTGATCTCTGGTCTGATAGAAATCTGGGCAATGCGACTAGTGGCAGCGGGGCTTTATCAGCCTATGCTGTAGTCAGCCCCAAGGCCTTTAAAACAGATGTTTACACTATTGCCCGTCTGCGCTATCATGATTTAGAAAAGCTGGATCCTTTCTCTGCAAGCTATCAGGAGCGTTTGGAGCAGCACCAGACTGCTTTGGACAAGAGTCTGGAAGATAACGGAGCGGCTCGCTTTAAGCGATTAGAGGTAGATGCCAAAAGCACCATTCAGAAGGGCCAAGATAAGATTGCTCAGGCTGAGAGAGAACTGGCCCAAGGTAAAAAACAATTAGAGCAAGCTCAGAGTCAGCTAGATCAGCAAAAAAGCCAGCTAGCAGCAGCCCAAGCCGCTTCTATCCTCCCTCCTGCACAGCTCAGCCAGAGCCAGCAGCAGATTCGGGAAGCTGAGTCCCAGCTCAATCAGAAAAAAGCAGACCTAGCTCAGGCGGAAAAAGACTTATTAGCTAGCAAGGACAAGCTAGCTGACGCTAAAGCAAACTTGAATCGTTTGAAAGAGCCAACCTATCATAGCTATGACCGCAAGTCTCTGCCAGGTGGTAATGGCTATCATATGTATACAAACTCCATGAATAGTATTGCGTCGATTGGCAATATCTTCCCGGTGGTGCTCTATCTGGTGGCAGCTATGGTGACCTTTACCACCATGACGCGCTTTGTCGACGAGGAGCGAACGAATGCAGGTGTTTTTAAGGCTCTAGGCTATCATAGCCGCGATATCATTCGCAAGTTTGCTCTTTACGGTTTGGTGGCAGGCAGTCTAGGTACCCTCATAGGGATTCTGCTGGGACATTATTTCTTATCTGGAGTGATTTCTTCTATTATTACCAGAGGGATGGTGCTCTCTGCCCCTCATGCATATTTTTATATTTCCTATAGTTTACTGGCCCTTGGGCTTTCCCTTCTTTCCAGCGTTCTCCCTGCCTATTTGGTGGCAAGACGGGAGCTGAGAGAAGAAGCAGCTCACTTGCTTTTGCCCAAGCCACCAGTCAAGGGATCCAAGATCTTTTTGGAAAGACTGTCCTTTATCTGGCGGCGCCTTAGCTTTACTCAGAAAGTCACAGCTCGCAATATCTTTCGCTATAAGCAACGGATGTTCATGACCATCTTTGGTGTGGCGGGTTCTGTTGCCCTGCTATTTGCCGGCCTAGGACTCCAATCTTCTATTGGTGGTATTCCAAAACGTCAATTTGAGGAGATTCTGCGATACGACTTGATTGTTGCTGTCAATCCTGGGGAGAATCAAGCAGAGCAAGACAAGCTGAAAAAGATGTTGGCAGATGGCTCGATTACTGATTATCAGGAGATTTACAGTGAAACCTTGACGGAGAAATACAAAGGAAAAAAAGAAACAGAGTCAATCACTTTAATGGTTACGGACAAGGAAAATTTTGAACCTTTTATTTCTATGGAAAGTCCTGACAACCAGAAAAAGCTGACTCTCAAGGATGGTGTAGTTGTTTCGGATAAACTGGCCCGTATAGCTGGGGTTAGCCCCGGTGGCCGTATAGAGCTGGGTGGCAAGTCTGTCAAGCTCGCAGCAGTCAATGAGAATCATTTTGGCCATTTTGCCTTTATGAAGGCGACTGACTACCAGAAGATTTACGGCAAAAAGCCCGAGAAAAACGCTTATCTAGTGCGACTCAAAAACCCTTCTAGTAAGAATATTGTGGACAAGGCCAATGAATTTATGAGCCTCAAGTCTGTCAAGAGTGTCTCACAAAACGCTAGCATGGTGAAGCAGTTCAACGTTCTAGCTGATTCTCTTAATAATACGATGCTTATTTTGGTGGTGATCTCTGTTCTTCTAGCAGTTGTCATTCTCTACAATCTGACCAATATCAATGTAGCTGAGCGGATTCGCGAGCTGTCCACTATCAAGGTTCTGGGCTTCCATAATAAGGAAGTGACCCTCTATATCTATCGAGAGACCATTATTCTGTCAGTGATTGGGATGGCAGTTGGGCTTCTAGGTGGTTTCTTCCTGCATCGTTTTTTGATTGAGAAGGTTGCGCCTAGCATTATCAGCTTAAACCCTCAAGTAAGTTCCTCAGTCTATCTGTTTCCTCTAACAGCAGTGACTCTTATCCTGACCTTGCTTGGCTTCTTTGTCAACTATCGCCTCAGACGGGTGGATATGCTGGAAGCGCTCAAGTCTGTTGATTGATAAAAAAACTTTAAAACTTTCACTTACTTGATGGGTGGAAGTTTTTTTGAACTTTGATATAATATTCCTTGTAAAGAAAGAGAAAGACACACGATGACACGAAAAATTGCCTTATTATCCGATGTACATGGAAATAGCACAGCCTTGGAAGCAGTGCTGGCAGATGCGGAAAGCCAGCAAGTGACAGACTATTGGTTTTTGGGGGATTTGCTCCTGCCAGGAACCGGTCGCAGAAATATCTTAGATAGGATGGATCAGCTGCCCATCAGCCTCCAAGTCAGAGGGAATTGGGAAGACAGTCTCTGGCACGCTCTGCACCAAAAGCTGGATTTGAGTCGCCCCAGCCATCTCTATTTGACCCGGCTCTGCCATTTTGTCCTAGAAGAGATCCATCCAGAAGAGATCAACCGTATGCAGGAACTTCCTCTGCAAATCTTGACAGAAGTAGAGGGATTGAAGATTGCGGTCAGTCACCATCTGCCAGATAAGAATTGGGGACGGGAGTTGATTCATATTGGCGAGCAGAGTGATTTCGACCGCCTTTTTGAAGGAAACGACTGCGCTATCGCTGTTTATGGTCATATTCACCAACAGTTTCTCCGCTACGGGACTAAGGGCCAGCTGATTATCAATCCCGGCTCTATTGGTCAGCCATTCTTTCTAGATTCGGCTTTGCGTCAGGACTTACGAGCCCAGTATGCCATTTTAGAGATTGATGATACGGGTCTGGCTGATGTCGACCTTCGGCGCGTGGCCTACGATGTAGAGCAGGAGCTGAGATTGGCTCGGGAGCTCAACTTGCCTTATTATGAGATTTATCGGGAGAGTTTGGTCAATGGTATCCACCATACCCACAATCACGATCTGCTGCGGGAAATCAGTGAGCGGGAAGGCTATTCAGATGAGATTGCAGCTTTCTTAAAGTCTAGTCGTAACTCTTGAAGTTACACCATTTTTGAGCTATAATAAAAATAAAGGAAAATGATAAGGGAGAAGAAGAGATGCAGATTTCTAGCCGTTTTACCATTGCCACCCATATGCTGATTGTTCTGGCTTTGGAAGGAAAAAAACGAAAACTGACAAGTGATATTCTTGCTGGCAGTGTCGGTGTCAATCCAGTTATTATTCGCAAGACCTTGTCCCAGCTCAAGAATGCCGGGATGATTACCGTTGCTCGTGGGACTGGAGGAGCAGAGATTGCTAAAGATTTGAAAGATATTAGCCTTTTAGATGTTTATTGTGCTGTTGAGTGTCTAGGAAAGAGTGGCCAGCTCTTTAGCTTTCATGACAAGCCCAATCCAGACTGTCCTATCGGCAAGAACATTCACAATGTCTTAGACGACCGCTTGGCAGCTATTCAGGCAGCCATGGAAGCTGAATTGGCTCAGACCAGCCTTGACGAAGTTGTCGCAGCAACCGAAAAAGAAATTAAAGAACAATCTGTTTCCTAGAAAGCAGGTTGTTTTTTATTGAATATTTTTCTAAGATGTAATTATTGACATTACATTAAGATGTGCTATACTAATAGATGTAACAAAAACAATTACAATTCAGAAATAATCCTTAGGAACAAATGGCAATGTGAAAAGCCATATCAAGGAACATATCCCTGTTTTGAAGAAATAGTTTTTAAAAAAGATTGAGCAGTTGAACTAGTGACATTTAAAGTTAAAGAGAGGAGAAGAAAATGACTTTTGAATATGAAAGCAAGATTTATCTAGGAGAGGTGGCGCTTTATGTGGCTGACCTAGCAAGACAAAAGGATTTTTATAAGCGTGTTTTAGGGCTGGAACTTTTGGAAGAGCAGGACGGACAGGTAGCTTTGGGTCGGGATGGACAAGTGCTGGTGAGGCTCTTAGCGACTAGTGATCGGCAGTCAGTCAAGTCGGCTTACGGTCTTTATCATCTGGCACTTTTGCTTCCAAGCCGTCAAGCCTTAGCAGATATCCTTAAGCATTTATCAGAAAATAAAGTTCCTATGGTTGGAGGAGCAGACCACGGTTATAGTGAAGCCATTTATCTGGAGGATCCAGAAGGCAATGGCATTGAACTTTATCGGGACAAGCCTCAGGCTGATTGGGATATTCGAGAAGATGGCCGCATTATCGGAGTGACGGAAGCGCTAGCGGCTCAAGAAATCTATGAACTCGGTCAGGAAGTCCAACCGTTTAGTATTGCTTTAGGCACTCGTATGGGCCATGTCCACCTGTCTGTGAAAAATAGCAGAGCTGCTAGTCATTTTTACCAAAAGCTTCTAGGCTTGGAGGATAAATTTTCTGTACCTTCTGCTAGCTGGCTGGCATCAGGAAACTACCATCATCATTTAGCTGTTAATGAATGGGGAGGTTCTGACTTGAGTCATCGCCAACCGAAGCAACTAGGACTAGCATATTTTGAGGCGCAAGTAGAAGGAAAAGAAGACCTAGTAGCAATTTATGAAAATGCTCTGGACTTACAGGCACCAGTTCGGTGGATTAGCTCCCAAGAGCTAGAAGTCACAGACCCAGATGGGATTGTGGCAAAAATTAAGACAAGAGTGGTATAATAAAGGCATATCAAGAAGATCGAAGAAAGAAAAAATATGTACAAGACTTATTATACATCGCCGATTGGCCGGATTCTCATCTTGACGGACTCAAATGCCTTGTTGGGACTTTGGCTTGAGGGACAGAAATATTTTGGGGCAGGCTATGATTTGGAGCAAGCAGAGGAGGAAGAGACAGAAGTCAGCCGACGCGTCTTTGCTTGGTTGGACGCTTATTTTAAGGGAGAAAATCCCGCAATAAATGAAATTCCATTGGCACCTCAAGTAACTGAGTTTAGAAGCAAGGTTCTGACAGTGCTGCAGAAGATTCCCTATGGGCAAACGGCTACCTATTCAGATATTTTGCGAGAATTGCAGGCTGAGTATGGAAAAATTGGCTCGGCTAGAGCAGTCGGTGGCGCTATCGGTCATAATCCGATTTCCCTTCTGATTCCCTGTCACCGGATTGTCGGAAGCGACGGCAAATTGACCGGCTATGCCGGCGGTCTTGATAAAAAAGCCTTTTTGTTGAAACTAGAGGCAGGGGAGAAAACTGAATAAATCTTTCTACTCAAGACTTTTACCATTTTACTGGTAAGAGTCTTTTTTACGTACAGCAATAAACTAAAAATCCCCTTTGTCAGCTGTTGTAAGTGACAAAGGGGATTTTCATTAGTCAATATGCCATTGTGTGGCCAGCCAGTCGGCAAAGGCAACATAGCGCTCTTTGAGGACTTCATGATGCCCATAAGGGTCAAAGATGGAGCAGGTGGTAAGGATTTCTTTCTGAATCAAGCGATGAATTTCTTCAGCATAGAAAGGAGCCTTGGAAAGTCGGTTCGAGTGATTCGCGCCTTCAGCCTTTCCATTCTGCAAATAAACCAGACAGCCCTTGTTTTTCAAGTTCTGGGTCCGGCAATAGTCGGTAAAACCAGGGTACCAAAAGGAACCGCAGATAGAAAAGACGCAGGGGATCTTGCAGTCGCTATAGAGACTGTAAACAGCCGCTAGTCCACCGAGAGAGTAGCCACCATAGGCAATTCTCTTGTCATCCAGTCTGTAGTGCTGTCTGATTTCTGTTAATATATCACTGAAGAGCTTTTGGTGGTAGCTATCTGCTCTGCCGCCAAAATCAGGATTGCCAGGCTTTAGAGCATTGGCTTTCCAGGGTGTATAATCGTCCAGCCTGTTGTTTGATATCAGTCCGATTAAGATTACCGATGGAGAAAGCTTGCTTAGGTAGTTTATCTGTCCATCGTTTAGCAAGACAGCAGGATAAGGTCGTGATTTGTCATAATCTTGGGGCAGGGCAATGTTGACAGTGATACCCTCCCAGACAAAAGTCTTATTTATTGACAAAGTCATTGATTTTCTCGAGTGAGTCGATTACAGCGGGACCATAATCCATGAACTCATCATAGGAGATGGTCATGATATTCTGATTTTTGACCGCTGGGACATCTTCCAGAACGGAATTGGCTTTCATTAGATCAACTGCTTGCTCATCCATGGCCTTGTTGCGGTCGCTGGTTACGTAGATGATGACTTCAGGATCCATAGAGACCAGATTTTCCAAGGTCAAGTCAGAGGTTCCGGTCGCTACATTGGTATAGCCGAGCTGGTTAAGCAGGCTCTCCTGCAGGGCAGATTTATAAGCACCGAAAGTCTCATCGTTGTAGGCACACATGATGAGCGCTTTTTTCTTTTCGCCTTGGCTAGCCTTATTAGCTTTCTTGACAGTGTCAATTCTTGCCTGCAGCTGGTCAGCATACTGATTGGCCTTGTCTTGAACGTTAAAGATGGTTCCTATATTCTTGACATCTTCAACGATATTGCCTAGGTCTTGCTTGGTATTGGACAGGGAAGCCTTCTGTGTGTAGACAGGGATTTTGTTTTCATTCCAGGCACTGACTGTCCCCAGAGACTTCTCAGAAAACATCATGTTTCGGCCAAGAAGAGCGTCTGGCTCATAGGATAGGACAGTTTCCTGTGATACGGTTTTCTTGTCGCCGACTTGCGGAATAGAAGCAATATCAGCCTTGTATTTATCTGTGACATCGTTGTCTGGATTGAGCATACCAGCGATCTTGTCCTTCAATCCTAGTTCAATCAAGATTTCGGTCGTCGAAAGGTTGTTGGTGATGACCTTTTCCGGTGCCTTTTCAAAGACCTGATCAATCTCCTTGCCTTCGCCATCGTAAGTTTTGATTGTCACTGGATATTTTGTCTCTGCTGTGCTCTTTTTCGCGCTTTCAGTTTTGGAGGAAGATTGCGAAGTTGAGCTTTCTTTCGTATTTTCTTTAGATGAAGAATTGCAGGCTGCCATTGTCAGTGCAGCAGTTGCGACGAGTAAGATACTGAGTGTTTTTTTCATATTGCCTTCCTTTCTTGGGCATGGAGCTTGTATAGATAAAGCTGAAAACAGACTCTTATAGATACTGAATCATGGCCTGTCGATCCTTGGTCCAGATCACTTTGCTCTGAATGCCGTAAACGGCTTGCAGTGAATCATGGGTGATGGCCTCCTTTGGAGCGCCTTGGTATGCAATCTCACCTCCCTGCATGAGGTACAAATAATCTGAATACTGACAAGCCAGTTGGATATCGTGTAAAACTGCTAAAACATTGATGTTCAGGTCTTTCACGATACGCAGCATATCCAGCTGGTATTTGATATCCAGATGATTGGTCGGCTCGTCTAGGAGCAGTAGGCTTGGCTGCTGGGCCAAAGCGCGTGCCAACAGGACTCTTTGCTTCTCACCGCCAGACAGGGATAGATAGGTTCGGTTCCCCTTATCTAGCATATCCACCTGCTTCAAGGCATGACGGACGAGGGCATAGTCTTTTTCGCTCTCTTTTTGAAAAAGGGACAGATGCGGAGTCCTGCCCAGCATGACGATTTCTTGGACGGTGCAGTCAAACTGAAGATGGTTAAACTGAGTTACAACGGCTATTTTCTGGGCTGCTTTTTTTATGCTGACCTGTTCAAGTGGCCTTCCGTTTAGATAAATGTCCCCACTGTCGGGTTTGATTTGGCGGTAGATTGTTTTGAGCAGACTAGTTTTGCCGCTTCCGTTGGGTCCTAAAATAGTGTGAAACTGATTTCCATCGACCTTGAGTGAAATCCCTTTTAAAATCTCTTTTTGGCCAATAGAATAGTGGATATTTTGGCAAGTTAGATCCATATCAGCTGCTGACCTCCTTTCGGCTTTTGGCTACAATGTAGATAAAGAAGGGGGCGCCGACCAAAGCGGTGAAGATCCCAATCGGTAGCTCGGCATTTTTGACCAAAATTCGAGCTAAAACATCTGCCCAGACAAGAAAGAGAGAGCCGAGCAGGGTAGCGATAGGAAAGAGCCTTTTGTAGTTGGTACCGACTAATCTTCGAGCAATGTGCGGAGTGATTAGTCCGACGAAGCCGATAATACCGCAGCAGGCAACTAGCACCGCAGTCATGACTGCGACAACTGTTATATAGAGGAACCAGTAAAAACGCAGATGGACTCCCAGTGTCAAAGCTGCTTCGTCCCCCATCATCATAGTATTGAAAATACGATACTGGGAACAGAAAAACAAAAAGGAGAGACCGACAACAAGAGCCGGCAAGGCTAGATCTGACCAAGAAGTTCCAGCCAGTGAGCCCATAGTCCAGAATTTGATGGTCATAACACTGTCAGCATTGGCACCGACGGAAATGATAAAGTTGGAAAAGGCGATAAAAAGGGCATTTACAACTGTTCCTGATAATATCAGACTGCTTGTCGTCATCTTTCCCTGCATGGATGCGATAAAAAGGACCACAGCTGATGCCAGAATGGCTCCTATAAAGGCGCCTGTGCCAGTAATGGATTTGAGCCCTAAGATAATGCTTAGTGTAGCTCCGAAGGTTGCGCCCGCTGAAATTCCTAGGATATAAGGCTCTGCGATGGGATTATTGACAGTAGATTGCATGACGCTGCCACAGACAGACAGGCCAGCACCAGCTAGGATTCCCAAAAGCACTCTTGGAACCCGCATGTTCCAAACAATAGCGATTGTAGACGGAGATAGTTTGCCTGTGCCAAGGGGAAATCCGAGCTTGCTGAAAATAATCTGGTAAGTATCTTGTATGTCAATAGTGACCGATCCCAGGGATACAGCTAAAAAGAGGGAGAAAACCAGAAAAATGATGAGAAGCAAGAGCAGGCAGATATAGCGAGAAAATCTATGATTTTCTGACTTTTTGAAGAGCATCCAGACCTCCTTAACAGCAAAGATTAGAATTTTTAGACAATTTTTTCATAAAAAATTATAACATTTTTAAATCAGAAGGGCAAGAAGGGATAAAAACCTCTGATATGATAAGGATTTGTGATTCTTTCTCTTCTCAATGATGAAATCATCTTGCTAGTGTAAAAACTGTTTAGTGAGGAGCCATTGAGTTTTTCGGAAAGTTTCTGACAGACGACTTCATTGGAGGAAAAGCAGATGAACCTAAATGACTTGGTATAATTATTAGGAAACAAGAAAAAACGACAGAAAGTTTTCTATCGTTTTTTGAAATTATAAATGCTTAAGGACTAAGACAGCTATAACGATGTTTAACAATGATAGCTCAAATAACCAGAAGTCCTTTGACAAGTCCAATAATCATTCAAAATATAATATAGACTCATAAAATTCTATTCAAAATACAGTAGGTCCTTGCTAGTTTCGGTGAAGAGTTCAAAACCATTCTTAGTGACATAGCCGCAGTCCTCAATGCGGACACCGACCTTGCCAGGGATGTAAATACCAGGCTCAACAGAGAAGCACATGCCTTCTTCGATGACCATGTCGTTGCCTTCCATAATTGATGGAAATTCGTGAACATCCATACCGATACCATGGCCGAGGCGGTGATTGAAATACTCACCATAGCCCGCTTTTTCGATGACTTGCCGAGAGGCGCGGTCTACTTCATGAGCTGTGACGCCTGGCTTGATAAAGTCAAGAGCAGCTTGCTGGGCTTCCAATGTCAGATGGTAGATATCTTTTTTAAACTGATCCGGCTGGCCGACAGCAACGGTCCTTGTCATATCGCTGGCATAGCCATTGACCATGCAGCCAAGGTCAAAGAGCAGGAGAGCGTTATTTTCGACTTTATTTGCTCCGGGAATGCCATGCGGATTAGCTGCATTATTTCCCGTCAGTACCATGGTTTCAAAGCTCATCTCATAGCCTTCGCGCTTGATAGCAAAGTCAATCTGAGCGATGATATCCGTTTCGGTATTTTCCAGTGAAATATTGTCAAAACCAATATTGACAGCCTTGTCAGCATATTGTCCAGCTACCAGCATTTTCTGGATTTCATCGGCTGATTTGATCAAGCGCAAGCGGTTGACGTAAGGAGTCAGGTTGGCAAATTCTGCAGATTCAAAGACAGTTTTCAATCCATGATATTTGGTCAAAATCAAGTTATCAAACTCAAGAGCGACAGTCTTGAAGGAGTGAGCCGGAAGGGCTGCTTTAATCTTCTGCCAAGGATTTTCAGAGTCCATATAGCCAAGGACTGAAAAGGGAACAGAACCTGAAGCACGCTCAACCTCTAGAGCAGGCACGAAGAGCAGGGGTTCATGGTCAGGATAGACAAACAAAAACATCTGCCGCTCATGCGGGTCACTGTAAAAACCAGTCAGATAATTGATAGTGACTGGATCAGACAGAACAGCAGCATCTAGCTTCTCATTCTCGAGATAGTGGGTGATTTGTTGGATTTTTGTCATGGTCACAACCTTCTTTCTATGCCTCTATTTTGGCAAAAAATGTCAAAAAAAGCAAGACTTTTCAAAAACTTATCAAAATACTTGAAAGTGTTTACAAGAAGTGATAAAATGGTGAATGTAGGAAAGTGAAAACGATATTTTCAATAGAAGAAAGGAAACTATATGAACACAGACGACACAGTAACCATTTATGATGTCGCCCGTGAAGCGGGAGTTTCGATGGCGACAGTCAGTCGGGTAGTGAATGGAAACAAGAACGTCAAAGAAAACACACGTAAAAAAGTTTTAGAGGTCATTGATCGTCTTGACTATCGCCCAAATGCAGTAGCACGTGGACTAGCCAGCAAGAAGACTACAACCGTTGGCGTTGTCATTCCAAATATTACCAATAGCTATTTCTCAACCTTGGCAAAAGGGATTGATGATATTGCTGAAATGTATAAATATAACATTGTCTTGGCTAACAGTGATGAGGATGATGATAAGGAAGTATCCGTTGTCAATACTCTCTTTTCTAAGCAGGTGGATGGCATTATTTTCATGGGCTATCATTTGACAGAGAAAATTCGCTCAGAGTTTTCACGTTCGCGCACACCGGTCGTTTTGGCGGGTACTGTCGATGTGGAGCATCAACTTCCGAGCGTCAATATTGACTACAAGCAAGCAACGGTTGATGCTGTAGAATTACTGGCTAAGCGCAATAAGAAAATTGCCTTTGTCAGCGGACCGCTTGTAGATGATATCAACGGGAAAATCCGTCTATCAGGCTATAAAGATGGCTTGAAGAACAAGAAACTTTCATACAGCGAAGGCTTGGTTTTTGAATCAAAATATTCTTATGATGATGGCTACCACCTCGCGGAGCGTGTCATTGCTTCCAAAGCAACTGCAGCTTTTGTCACAGGAGATGAACTGGCGGCAGGCCTCTTAAATGGTCTGTCTGATCAAGGTATCAAAGTTCCAGAAGATTTTGAAATCATTACCAGTGATGATTCGCAAGTCGCTCGTTTCACTCGTCCTAACCTCTCCACAATCGGTCAGCCCCTCTATGACATCGGCGCTATCAGTATGCGCATGCTGACTAAGATTATGCATAAGGAAGAATTGGAAGAACGCGAAGTTCTCCTAGCTCACAGCATTAGCGAGCGTAAATCAACTCGGAAATAAGCGGTGTTCTGCAAGTCTGATTAGGAACTTCTCTGAACTTGAAAAGCGAGTGAAGAGACTAAGTCAATGACTGCTTTAATAGAGTTTCATGATTATGAAGCGAGGCTGAGGTATAGTACCTCAGCTTTTTTGTGTTTCCGTTCTGCTAGAGCGTTTTCTATATGCTATCAGGCTTTGGATGGATTTTTTATCTCATTTGCCCTTGTGGTTTTCCTTTTTATTTGATTTTCGGTATAATAGGAAGTATGAAAGTATTACTGTACCTTGAAGGAAAGTCCGTTTTGGAGAAATCAGGAATCGGCCGAGCCCTCCAGCATCAGATGCATGCCTTGGATTTGGCTGGGATTCCTTATACGACGGACGTTTTAGGAGATTATGATGTGGTCCACATCAATACCTATGGTCCCCGTAGCTTGCTTCTCCTGCATGCTGCCAAGAGGGGCAATAAAAAAGTGATTATGCATGGGCATTCGACCAAGGAGGACTTTGAAAATTCCTTTATTGGATCCAATCTCTTTGCTCCACTCTTTGGTAAATACCTGACGCACATGTATAAAAAGGCAGATTTCATTATCACGCCATCGGAGTATTCCAAGCAGCTTATCCAGTCTTATGGGGTCACTACTCCTATAGTGGCTGTATCAAACGGTATTGACCTGCCTAAGTATAAGAAAGATGCTCATAAGGAAGAAGTATTTAAAAAACATTTCAAGATTGAAGAGGGGCAGAAGGTGGTCGTCTGTGCTGGACTTTATTTCCGCCGCAAGGGGATTGAGGACTTTGTAGAAGTTGCCCGCAGGATGCCTGACGTGCGCTTTATTTGGCTGGGCTCCATCAATCTCTGGCTGATTCCGCGCAAGATTCGCCGTTTGGTTCTCTTTGACCACCCTGATAATGTCGAATTCCCTGGTTATTTTAAGGGAGCGGTTTTCCAGGGAGCCATGTCTGGAGCAGATGCTTTCTTTTTCCCGTCCTATGAGGAAACAGAAGGAATTGTTGTCCTGGAAGCCTTGGCCAGTGAGCAGAATGTTGTACTGCGCGATATTCCAGTTTATCATGGCTGGGTGGATGAGCGTTCAGCTGAGCTCTGTCATAACGTAGACGAGTTTGTCCAGTCTCTGAGAAATATCTTAGATAAAAAGGTTGACAAGCGCGAAGCAGGCTATCAGGTAGCTAAAAGCCGGTCTATTGACGATGTTGCAGATCAGTTAGTTAAGGCTTATCAAACAGTTTTGGAGATGTAAGATGCGTATTGGACTTTTTACAGATACCTATTTTCCTCAGGTCTCTGGGGTTGCTACCAGTATTCGGACTTTGAAGACGGAGCTGGAAAAATTAGGTCACACGGTATTTATTTTTACGACGACGGACAAGGATGTCAATCGTTATGAGGATTGGCAAATTATTCGGATTCCCAGCGTACCTTTCTTTGCCTTTAAGGATCGAAGAGTGGCTTATCGAGGATTTTCTCATGCCTTAGAAATTGCCCGTCAGTACCAGCTGGACATTATCCATACCCAGACTGAGTTTTCACTAGGGCTGCTGGGGATTTGGATTGCCAAAGAGCTGCGGATTCCGGTAGTACATACCTACCATACCCAGTATGAAGATTATGTGCACTATATTGCCAAGGGGATGGTCATCCGTCCTAGTATGGTCAAGTACATCGTCCGTGGCTTCATGAGTGACTTGGATGGGGTTATCTGCCCTAGCGAGATTGTTTATGACCTTTTGGTTGATTATAAAATCGAAGCAGAAAAACGGGTGATTCCGACAGGAATTGAGCTGGCGAAGTTTGAGCGACCGGAAATTTCGCTTGAGGATATCAAGAAGCTGCGTTTCAAGCTAGGACTAGCTGAAGATGAGATAATGCTGCTCAGTCTGTCCCGTATTTCTTATGAAAAGAATATCCAGGCTATCGTTGAGGCGATGCCTGCCGTCCTTGAAGAAAATGACAAAGTCAAGCTAGTCATTGTCGGCGATGGCCCCTATGCGGAAGACTTGAAAGAATTGGTTGCCAAGCTTCAGATTGAAGAAGCTGTCATCTTTACGGGGATGATTGCTCCTAGTGATACAGCCCTTTACTATAAAGCGGCGGATTTCTTTATCTCTGCGTCAACCAGTGAGACTCAAGGTCTGACTTATCTGGAAAGCTTAGCCAGCGGCACGCCGATTGTTGCCCATGGTAATCCTTATCTGGATAACGTTATCAGTGATAAGATTTTTGGGACCCTTTATTACCAAGAGCGTGATTTATCAGGCGCTATTTTAGAGGCAATTATTGCGACACCTGATATGGATGAGCAGAAGTTAGCAGACAAGCTCTACGAAATTTCAGCGGAGAATTTTGGTCGCAGAGTCTATGAGTTTTATCTGGATTTAACCATTTCCAAGGACTTCCACAACGAGCTTAGCCCAGAGGAAAGTGCTGCCAAGCGTCTGGCCAAGACAGTGGCCTATCTGCCTGGAAAAGTCATTTCTCTACCAATCAATGGCTCCGTTCGTATCCTCAAGGCTTCGAGTAAGCAAGTGAAAAAAATCAGGAATATTACTAAGTTATTAGAATAGAAACATGCCTTGCATCATTGCGGCAATAGCTATTTATGCAAGGTTTTGTTTAGAATAGAGGAGAAATCTTATGAAAAAATATCTCAAACAGCTGCCTTTGTTGCTTTTGTTCTATGGCATTGTCGTTGGTTCGGGCTTGATTTGGGAACAAATTTGGCAATATTTTATAAATAATACAGAAAGTATGGGAAGCGATTTGAACTGGCTTTCTAATCTTAATTTATTTTATTATGCTGTGCTGCTTCCTTTGATTGGTGCAGTGATTGTTTATATAAATACTCGGATGCAAGGTTTTTCACTGCCCTTTCTTCTTTTGATTCCAGGGGTTCAGTATTATTATCTATTCAAAAACTTTTTTGACGGACTTTTTTACTCAGGAGACAAGATTTATAATCCAATCACTTCCACGCTTTATAATGCTAGGGATATTCATGTCTTGTTATTCCTTTCTTTGGGAGGAATGCTGTTGGCAGAGCAATACCGTAAAAAACGTCAAGCTGCCACTTTGAGTCAAGAGGCTCTAAATCATTTTTCTGGTTTTGATGGACAATAGCTCTTGCAAATTTCTCCAATCGTGCTATAATGTTTTCTAGAGACATATCACCTGCAGGAAATCTTTTAGAGAGCGCGTGGAGCTGAAAATCGCGTAGAGGATGCAGTTGGGACTACTCTATCAGCTTTTATGCAAACATAAAACGGTGGCTACGTTAGAGCCGATTCGAGGTGTGAGTCTTTTGACTTGCATAAATGAAGGTGGAACCACGTTGCGACGTCCTTTTAGGATGTCGTTTTTTGTTTTCATTTTTCTTTTCTTGCTTTTTGAGTGGCGAGAGATGGCTTTTCCTTTGCTACAATATTATAAAAAATAAAATGAATAAAGGAGATCTGTATGGGATTCAAATTCGAAGAAATTAAAGCTTATTTAATGAAACATGGCTTAGATTCTAGCATAGCTGAGTCGCTGCATGCAGTCTATGGAACTCAGCGTTTGGGAGGCACTGCAAATGCCTACTTTTTAATTGTTTTTACTGAGACAGGAATCTACATCATTTCTATTACCCCTATGGGGAAATTAGGAGATATTGTAGGAGAATTTTCAGCAGAAGATATCCAAGCATATCAATTTAAGAAGCGCTTGTTCATGGGATATAAACTTAAGTTTTCGATGAATGATAAACAGAGTTTTGAATTTAATGTTAATAAGGTAATGATTGGTGTAGGCTGGCATAAAACTGAGCTACAAGAAATCCTAGAAATCAACTATTACAATAAAAGAATAGATTCTTAAAATATTTGGATGATAGATAAGGAGAAAACTCATGATTAAGATTACTTTCCCAGATGGCGCTGTTCGTGAATTCGAATCTGGCGTTACAACTTTTGAAATTGCTCAATCTATCAGCAATTCCCTAGCTAAAAAAGCTTTGGCTGGTAAATTCAACGGCAAATTGATTGATACGACTCGTGCCATCACTGAAGATGGTGCTATTGAAATCGTGACACCTGACCACGAAGATGCTTTAGACATCTTGCGTCACTCTGCGGCCCACTTGTTTGCGCAAGCAGCTCGCCGTCTTTTCCCAGATATTCACTTGGGAGTTGGTCCTGCCATTCAGGATGGTTTCTACTACGATACGGACAATGAAGCAGGGCAAATTTCAAATGAAGATCTGCCTCGTATCGAAGAAGAAATGAAGAAAATCGTCAAAGAAAACTTCCCGTCCATCCGTGAGGAAGTGACCAAGGATGAGGCGCGTGAAATTTTCAAAAACGATCCGTACAAGTTGGAGTTGATTGAAGAGCACTCAGAAGATGAGGGTGGTTTGACCATCTACCGTCAGGGTGAATATGTGGATCTCTGCCGTGGGCCTCACGTTCCATCTACAGGTCGAATCCAAATCTTCCATCTCTTGAACGTGGCTGGTGCATACTGGCGCGGGAACAGCGACAATGCTATGATGCAGCGGGTCTATGGTACTGCTTGGTTTGACAAGAAAGACCTGAAGAAATATCTGCAAATGCGGGAAGAGGCTAAAGAACGCGACCACCGTAAGTTAGGTAAAGAGCTGGATCTCTTCATGATTTCACAAGAAGTGGGTCAAGGCTTGCCATTCTGGCTGCCAAATGGTGCGACGATCCGTCGCGAGTTGGAGCGCTACATCGTTGATAAAGAGTTGGCTTCAGGCTACCAACACGTCTACACTCCGCCTTTGGCTTCGGTGGAACTCTATAAGACTTCTGGCCACTGGGAGCACTACCAAGAGGATATGTTCCCAACCATGGATATGGGTGATGGGGAAGAGTTTGTTTTGCGTCCGATGAACTGCCCTCACCACATCCAAGTCTATAAACACCATGTTCACTCTTACCGTGAGCTGCCAATCCGTATCGCTGAGATTGGTATGATGCACCGTTACGAAAAATCTGGTGCCCTGACTGGTCTTCAACGTGTACGCGAAATGTCCTTGAATGACGGTCACCTCTTTGTTACTCCTGAACAAATCCAAGAAGAATTCCAGCGTGCGCTGCAGTTGATTATCGACGTTTACGCTGATTTTAACTTGACAGAATATCGTTTCCGCCTGTCTCTTCGTGACCCTCAGGATACGCATAAGTATTTTGATAACGATGAGATGTGGGAAAATGCCCAAACCATGCTGCGAGCAGCCTTGGACGAAATGGGTGTGGCCTACTTTGAGGCAGAAGGAGAAGCAGCCTTCTACGGCCCTAAACTTGATATCCAGGTTAAAACAGCCCTAGGAAATGAAGAAACCCTGTCAACTATCCAGCTGGACTTCCTCTTGCCAGAGCGTTTTGACCTCAAGTATGTCGGAGCTGACGGTGAAGAGCATCGCCCAGTTATGATTCACCGTGGGGTTATCTCAACCATGGAGCGCTTCACGGCCATCTTGATTGAAAATTACAAGGGTGCCTTCCCGACCTGGCTGGCTCCGCATCAAGTGACTTTGATTCCAGTTTCTAACGAAGCCCATATCGACTATGCTTGGCAAGTGGCTAAGAAGCTGCGTGACAAGGGTGTCCGTGCTGATGTGGATGAGCGAAATGAAAAAATGCAGTATAAGATTCGTGCCTCACAAACTAGCAAGATTCCTTATCAGCTCATCGTTGGTGACAAGGAAGTTGAAGACGGTACTGTTAATGTCCGCCGCTACGGTCAAAAAGAAACACATACAATACTAGTAGACGAATTTGTAGAGCAAATCCTAGCAGACATTGCCAACAAATCCCGCGTTTAGAGATATAAATTAGGTTAGAGAAGTTCAACAAGGACTTCTCTTTTATTAAATTATATGATATAATTTTTGTGACATATAACTAGAATTTATTGTTTGTGTATCCGCAAATTGTGATGAAGTCAACTGGGTAACTAGTTTAAGATTTCGCCTGTTGAGAAGCTTGTTCAGAAAATGCTCGACGAGTCTCGCATAGTGAGTAGTTATATGTTTTTATTATACTCTCAGGAGCACATCATGAGATTGAAAGAAATTAAAAATTTAAACCAACTATCTAAATTGTTAGAAATTGATAGGAATACTTTGAATAGTTTGTTAAATAGTGAATATCGTGAAAAACTTTATAAGGTCTATTCAATTCCTAAGAAAGACGGTTCTGAAAGACAAATATGTGCACCGCAAGAGCCTTTAAAGAGTATTCAAAAAAGAATATCAGAACTTTTGTGGCGTGAGCAACTATGGATAAATCATGAAAAAGAAGAACAATATATCAAAAAAAATAAAATGATTAGAGAGGAAAAACAAAGATATATTTCATTCACAGAAACCATTGAAGATTATAATAGTGGTTATAGATTAACATTAGAATTAAAAAAGAATTATAGATTTCAAAATAATACTATTCAGGGTTTTGAGAAAGGAAAAAGTATTCTTACGAATGCGGCTTTACATAGAAAGAAAAAATATATCATTAATATTGATTTAAAAGATTTTTTTGATAGTTTTACATTCTACAGAGTTCGAGGATATTTTGAACACCATAAAGATTTTTTATTGTCCAGAGAAATCGCAATGACGTTAGCTAATTTGGTTTGTTATAAATCAAAATTACCTCAAGGTGCGCCTAGTTCACCAATATTAACAAATATGATTGGTAGAATTCTAGATTCTCGTATTAGAAAACTTTGTAAAAAATTTCGATTAAAATATACCAGATATGCGGATGATATGACTTTTTCGACAAATGATGATGATTGTTTTGCTAGAGTAAAAGACTTTTTGCATGAGCTAAATATTATTGTGGAAGATGCAGGATTTACTGTTAATGATAAAAAATCGAGAATATGTTACTGGTACTCTAGACAGACGGTGACAGGCCTGATAGTAAATAAAAGGATCAGTGTTTCAAAAAAATATTATAAAGCAACAAGAGGAATGGCACATCAATTATATATAGGTAGGGAAGTTTATGTAAATAAAGAAAAAGTTGATAATCCGATAAAAATTTTAAGTGGACGCTTTGCTTTTATTAATCAAGTGGATCAGTATAGTGATAATATACTAGGACTGGAAAGAAATATTTTTTCTACAAGAGAAAAAACATTTCAACGTTTTCTATTCTACAAATATTTTTATGGTATTGATAGACCAATGCTTGTTACTGAAGGGAAAACAGATATACGTTATATCAGAGCTTCCCTAAAAAAATTGAATAAAAAATTTCCAGAACTTATAAATCTTGAAAATGATGGAAAAGCCAAATACAGCATTACTTTTTTTAAAAAATCTACTGTACTTGAAAAATATTTGGGATTAAATAAACATGGTGGGTCGATTTTTGAAAAGATTTGGAATTTATATTTGAATAATAACCTTTTCAATAATAAAAATTTTGGTGATATTTATAATTATTTTAAAAGGATAGGTTCTCCATATAAATCTCCTGTTATTATGCTTTTTGATAATGAATTAGATGAACCAGACCGGCCAATTAAGCAATTTCTTGATAAATACAAAAGAATGGCTAAAAAAATATTTGAAAAAGAATATGAAGAAAGCAAACGTAAAAAAATTCAGAACTTGAAACTAGATGGTAAGACATCTGAAGAAATAAAAAAAGAAATAAAAAATTTTGAAACAAAATTTTGTGATGAGAAAAAAGAAAAATTTAAAGAAGAACTCAGAGAAAGAGAATGGATTCATATAAAAGATAATTTGTATTTGATGTTAATCCCTGATATTGAGTCGGGTACTAATAATTCTGATATAGAATCGTTGTTATTATCAGATGATATAAAGAAAGTAGATAGAATACTAGAAAAAGAATTTAATTCTTCTGACAAGGATTTTGTTGAGAAAAGAAATTACGGTAAGAATCATCTCTCAAAGCATATAATGTATAATTATCAAAATTTTTCTTTTCAAAATTTTGAAAACTTATTCGAAAATATAAAATCTATTATTCAAGATAATAAAAACAGAGTAAATAAAAATAAACTTTACAAATTCCATAGAATCAAATAGCCCTGTGATTGCAGTCACAGGGCTTTGTAGAGTTTAAAAATAGATGTCAAGTCTTTGTTAATTCAAGTATTTATCCACATAATCATCAAAATCAGGATACTCATTTCGGTTCATGGCATAGAGCATTTCCCCATAGAGAGGGTCACTAGACGGGTCATCAGGTTCTAGAAGAGTAGCTATTTTCATATCATCATCTGGGAAAAGGATGGTGTAGTGATAGGTATCGCTGACAGTGATACTGTAATATTTGGTGTTATCTTGATAGCCTGACTTATCTATCTTATAGTGAAATTCTTTATCACCTAGCTTGCCGGTCTTGTCATTGAAGACAATGTCAATGTCCTCGCCGTTTGCTTTCTGAGCCTTCCATTTTCCCTGGAAGCTAGTGTGCTGACCGCAGGCGCTGAGAAAGATTAGTGTTAAGAAAGTGGTGAAAAGCAATGTCAGTTTTTTCATATCGTTCTCCTTGTCTATCCTTTGATATTATTCTACCACAAATGTTAAAAATAAAAAAGTTGAGTTGGTAAACTCAACTTTTGCACAGTAGGTCTGTATCTGAGCTACTTATTCTGCAGCTTGAGCCCAGCGTTGGGATAGCTTGCGCGAGAAGCTGGAAATGGCGAAGTTAATCAGGAAATAGATGGCTGCTACTAGTAGGTAGAGAGCGAAGACTTGTTCAGCTTCAAAATAGCGTCCCATCAGAATTTGAGCAGAACCAAAAAGTTCTTGGAGCGCAATAACAGAATAGAGCAGGCTGGTATCCTTAATCACTGTGACAAACTGAGAAATGATGGCTGGCAGCATTTTCCGAATAGCCTGAGGTAGGATGATATAACGCAGTATCTGAAACTGAGTAAATCCTTGAGATAAGCCAGCTTCAGTCTGACCTGGGTCAATGGCATTGAGACCGCCTCGGATAATTTCTGCCAAAGCAGCAGAAGTAAAGACAGTGAAGCTGATGATACCAGCTGGCGTTGACTTAATCTGAAAGACTAAAAAGATAGTGAAAATCCAGAGCAAGTTGGGTACATTACGGACAAATTCGATGTAAATGCTGGCAATCAGCTTGAGCAGTTTATTTTTTCCATTTCGCATGACTGCTAGAATAGTTCCAAAAATCGTGGATAGGACAATGGAAATGAAAGAAATTTGCAGTGTCAGCCAGAGCCCCTTAAGGATAAAGAGGAGGTTGTTTGCGGTTAAGACTTTTAAAATATTTTCCATAGAGACCTCCTTAGATGCTGTAAGCTTGTTTATTGGCTTCCTCTACCTTTCGTCCCCAGCTAGCGATTGGGAAGCAAAGGAGGAAGTAGAGCAGAGCTGCTCCAGCAAATGCTGGGATGTAGTTGGAGTTCAGAGCAGACCAAGACTTGGTCACGAACATCAGATCCATACCAGAGATAATAGCGACGGTAGAAGTGTTTTTTATCAGATTGACGACCTGATTGATTAACGGTGGCAGGATAATCCGAAAAGCTTGGGGCAGGATGATATATCGCATAGTTTCTACATAGGTAAAGCCCTGAGATAGTGCAGCTTCGGTCTGCCCGCGAGGAATGGACTGGATACCTGAGCGGATGACTTCGGCGATATAAGCACCGTGATACAGTCCTACACAAAGGACAGCAGTCCAATAGATTGAGGGCATGATGGTGTAATTGCTGACTAGCGGAAGACCGTAAAAGACAATTACAAATTGCACTAAGAGTGGTGTATTCTGATAAAACTCAACAAAAACACGAGCTAGACCACGTAGAACTTTGCGCTTACCTGTGCTGATAGCTCCAAAGAAAATCCCTAGTAGAAGAGCCAAGGTCAGGGCACCGATAGAAATAGCTAAGGTAAAGAGGAATCCTTGGAAAAACTTGCCAAAGTCCGCAAAGTAGGCCTGCCAAGAAGAAATACTAAAACTCATGGGGTCTCCTTTCTAATCATCTGTTGAAGCAGATGGTTTTAAATCATATTTGTCATAAATTTTCTGTAGACTGCCGTCTTCCTTCCATTTAGAGATTAGGCCATCTACATAGTCATTCAATTGAGTATTGGATTTTTTTGTTACCACACCATAATCGGCTTTTTTGAAGCTGTAATCCAGAATGTTTGACTTGGAACTTACATAGCCGGTCAGGATGGACTTATCAACAGAAATGGCATCAATACGGTGAGCCCGCAAGGAAACAGCAAGTTCCGGGTAGGAGCCTAACTCCACATATTTGAAGTTGAGCTTTTTCTCTTGAGCGATTTCTTCCAGCAAGGTCTGAGTAATAGAGCCTTGGACGACGCCGATAGTCTTGTTATTCAAGTCCTTGACGTCTGTAATTTTGCTGGATTTATTAACTAGAAAACCAGAAGCATCTGTGTAGTAAGGGGTTGTAAAATTATAGATTTCCTTACGCTCATCTGTGATGGTAAAGGTCGCAATGACCATGTCAACTTGTCCGTTGTCCAGAAGTGGTCCGCGAGTTTGTGCGGTAACTGGAACGTAGTTGATTTTGACGCCTAGTTCCTTAGCAATCTTCTTTGCAATATCGATTTCTAGACCGCTGTAAGTATTGCTATCTGGATTGAGGTAACCAAAGTTAGGTACATCCTGCTTGACACCGACATTGAGAACACCGCGTTTCTGGATAGCCTTGACCTGTTGGCTGGTACTGGAATCGGCTTGTGCGGGAGCGGCATGGATTAAGCCTAGAGTCAGAAGGAGTAAGAGTAGGCTGATGAGTATTTTTTGTAATTTCATAGTTCTTCTCCTTTCTAAGAAAGCACGTTATCACTCTCGTGGTTGATAATTTTACTGAGAAACTGCTTAGCGCGAGGTTCGGTAGGATTGTCAAAGAAAGCATCAACATCAGTAGTATCCACCAGCACCTCACCGTCTGCCATGAAGATAATGCGGTCAGCTACCTCACGGGCGAAGCCCATCTCGTGTGTGACCACAATCATGTTCATGCCGTCTTTGGCTAATTTTTGCATAACAGCCAGAACATCCCCGATTGTTTCAGGGTCTAGGGCAGAAGTTGGTTCATCAAAGAGCAGGAGCTCAGGGTGCATAGCTAAACCGCGGGCAATGGCAATCCTTTGCTTTTGTCCACCGGACAGCATGCCTGGGTAAGAGTCTTTCTTGTCCCACATGTTGACAAATTCTAGATATTTTTGAGCGATTTTTTTAGCTTCTTGTTTATCCATTCCTAGAACTTTAATAGGCGCCAAGGTAACATTTTCTAACACCGTTTTGTGGGGGTAAAGATTAAAATGTTGAAAGACCATTCCGACTTCTTTGCGTAAGTTAACCAGATCTTTGGCAGCAGTGTTCGTGACCTCGTGGCCATTGACGATCAAGCTTCCCTGGTCAATGCCTTCTAAAGCGTTGATTGTACGGATAAGAGTAGATTTTCCTGAGCCGGATGGTCCCAGCAGTACAACTACTTGCCCTTTTTCAAAACTGAGATTGATATTGCGCAGAGCATGGTAGTCTCCGTAATACTTTTCGACATTTTTAAATTCAACTAAAGCCATATCTTTCTCCTTTGTGTTAGATAATATGACATAGATTTTACCATAGAATAAATAAACTGTCAAATTGAATAAAAATGACTATTTTTATTCAGAGAGATTTTTTTTTGATGAGAATCATCCATTTTCTACAAATGTGGAATAAAAATGGCTTGAATTAGTGTTTTTTAAGAAAACTTTGGTATAATAAGACTATATAAATAAATAAAATTGGATTGGGAGTCTAGCTATGCAAACTAGATTGCCTTTTGCACGTTTTGATGCAGGACGACTTAGCTGACTATGTCACAACTTTTCTATCATGGAGTTGATTGAATCCCAATCTTATGTTAAGGTGAACATATGAAGAAAATATTAGTTGTAGATGATGAGAAACCAATCTCAGATATTATTAAGTTTAATATGGCCAAGGAAGGCTATGAGGTTTTGACTGCCTTTGATGGCAAGGAAGCTTTGGAAATGTTTGAAGCAGAACAGCCAGACATCTTGATTCTGGACTTGATGCTGCCAGAAGTGGACGGACTGGAAGTTGCTCGGACTATTCGCAAGACCAGCAATGTGCCGATTATTGTATTGTCTGCTAAGGACAGTGAGTTTGACAAGGTTATCGGTCTTGAAATTGGTGCAGATGACTATGTGACCAAGCCTTTCTCAAATCGTGAGCTGCAGGCGCGGGTCAAGGCACTTCTTCGTCGGGCTGACCTTGTTGTGGAAAATCAAGTAGAAGAAAGTGGCCCGAACGAGTTGACCATTGGAGAACTGCAGATTTTGCCAGATGCTTTTGTTGCTAAGAAGCATGGCAAGGAGCTGGAGCTGACCCACCGCGAGTTTGAACTTCTTCATCATTTGGCGACACATATCGGTCAGGTGATGACACGTGAGCACTTGCTGGAAACAGTATGGGGCTATGACTATTTTGGCGATGTCCGTACAGTGGATGTGACCATTCGCCGCCTGCGTGAAAAGATTGAAGATACGCCAAGCCGACCTGAGTATATCTTGACTCGCCGCGGAGTTGGCTACTATATGAGAAATAATGATTGAAGCAATTAAACAATTTGTGATTTCTGCGGATTTTGTCTTTGCAATCATTATTATCGGCTTCATTGTAGTTGTTGCCTTGCTTTTATTGGAAAATCGCCGCGATAACCAAAAGCTTGTACAGCTTAATCAGAAGGTTAAAGATTTGATTGCAGGGGACTATTCTGAAGTGCTGGACATGCAGGGAAGTCCGGAAATCACAGATATGACCAACAGTATCAATGATCTTTCAGAGGTCATTCGACTGACACATGAAAACCTTGAGCAAGAAACAAAACGCCTTTCCAGTATCCTGTCCTATATGACAGATGGCGTGCTTGCGACCAACCGCCGGGGGCAGATTATCACTATCAACGATATGGCAACCAAGCAGTTGGGAGTTAAGAGAGATGAGGTCCAAAATATGAGTATTTTGGATCTGCTTTCGATTTCAGACGAGTATGATTTGCGGGATCTGATTACCAATGTTCCTGAGCTGACGATTGATTCTCAGGATGAAAATGGTGAGTACTTGAGCTTACGGGTTCGCTTTGCCTTGGTAAGGCGGGAGTCGGGCTTCATTTCTGGTTTGGTAGCTGTCTTGCATGATACGACCGAGCAGGACAAGGAAGAGCGGGAGCGTCGCCTCTTTGTCTCTAACGTCAGCCATGAGTTGCGGACTCCGCTGACCAGTGTTAAGTCCTATCTGGAAGCCCTGGATGAGGGAGCCTTGTCTGAGCCAGTAGCGCCAGACTTTGTCAAGGTATCGCTCAATGAAACCAACCGCATGATGAGGATGGTGACGGACTTGCTTAGTCTGTCACGCATTGACAACGAGACCAGCCATCTGGAAGTGGAGCTGACGAATTTCACGGCCTTTATCACCTTTATCCTCAATCGCTTTGACAAGATAAAAAATCAAGACGAAACTAAGAAATATGAGATTATCCGTGATTATCCTATAACACCGATTTGGGTGGAGATTGATACAGATAAGCTGACCCAGGTGATTGATAATATCATGAACAATGCCATCAAGTATTCACCAGATGGTGGAACCATTACTGTTTCCATCAAGACAACTGATGAGCAGTTGATTCTCTCGATTGCAGATGAGGGACTGGGGATTCCCAAACAAGACTTGCCTAAGATTTTTGACCGCTTTTATCGAGTGGACAAGGCACGCAGCCGTGCACAGGGTGGAACGGGTCTAGGGCTGGCTATTGCCAAGGAAATTATCAAGCAGCATCAGGGCTTTATCTGGGCTAAGAGTGAGTATGGTGTGGGCTCGACCTTTACCATTGTCTTGCCTTATGAGAATGATGGCGTTCGGGATGACGACTGGGATAATGAAGATGATATATAGAAAGTAAACATGACTAAAGGATTTCAATACAGTATTCTGGCGTCAGGATCAAGCGGTAACTGTTTCTATCTGGAAACAGATCAAAAGCGGATTCTGGTTGACGCTGGCTTATCAGGCAAGAAAATTACGAGCTTGCTGGGCGAAATTGACCGCAAGCCTGAGGATTTGGATGCTATTTTAGTGACTCATGAGCACAAGGATCACATTCATGGTGTTGGTGTATTGGCTCGCAAGTATCATTTAGATATTTATGCTAATGAGTCCACTTGGAAGGCTATGGAAAAGGATTTGGGCAAGCTGGATGCTAGTCAAAAGCATATCTTTGAATTGGGCAAGACCAAGACCTTTGGAGACTTGGATGTGGAGAGCTTTGGTGTCAGTCATGACGCAGCCTGTCCGCAATTTTACCGCTTCATGAAGGATGACAAAAGCTTTGTCATGCTGACGGATACGGGCTATGTCAGTGACCGGATGGCTGGGATTATCGAAAATGCCGACGGGTACCTGATTGAGAGCAACCATGATATTGAAATTCTTCGCAGCGGCGCTTATCCTTGGAGCCTTAAGCAGCGGATTCTGTCGGATATGGGTCACTTGTCCAATGAAGACGGTGCGGAGACCATGATTCGGACTCTAGGCAATCGCACCAAGCGAATCTATCTGGGACATCTCAGTAAGGAAAATAATATCAAGGAATTAGCTCACATGACCATGGTCAATCAACTGGCTCAAGCCGATATGGCAGTCGGCCACGACTTCCAGATCTATGATACCTCACCGGATACCGCGACACCTTTGACGAGTATTTAAACACCAGACCGAAAGGTTTGGTTTTATTGCTCTAGTGCGGTATCCATTATATATTTAAAAAGTAACGGTTTTATTTTGCAAAGGAGCTTGTATGCGACCAATTTACTTTGTGGTAGGTCTCTTATCTTTAGGGTTAGGAGTTTTGGGGATTTTTCTACCTCTCCTACCAACGACACCATTTCTTCTCTTGTCCATCGCCTGCTTTTCGCGCAGTTCCAAGCGCTTTGAGAATTGGCTCTATCATACAAAGATGTACCAAATCTATGTGGCAGATTTTCGAGAGACGGGAACGATTGCCAAGGAGCGTAAGAAAAAGATTATCGTTTCCATCTATATCTTGATGGGGATTTCCATTTTTCTAGCGCCTATTATTTGGGTTAAGATTGGACTGTTGGGTCTGACCATTTTTATCACCTATTATTTGTTTAAAGTAATTCCGGACAAGGAATAGAAATCACTGTCAGCAGGTGCGTTTGCGCCTGTTTTTTGTTATAATAGAGACTGTATATCTTTGGAAAGGAAAAGGTATCATGCTGCTTATCTGACTGAAGTCAGCATGATGTAAAATAGTAATGGAAAATTTGAAAAAAGCATTGCTGGAGCAGTTTGACTTGGTTTTCTCTGATGAGACCTTGTTGGAAACGGCTTTTACTCATACGAGCTATGCCAATGAGCACCGCCTCTTAAAAATTTCACACAATGAGCGCTTGGAATTTTTAGGAGACGCTGTTCTGCAACTGATTATTTCGGAGTATCTTTATACCAAGTATCCTAAGAGACCAGAGGGCGACTTGTCCAAGCTGCGTTCCATGATTGTTCGGGAGGAGAGCCTGGCAGGCTTTGCCCGTGATTGTCAGTTTGATCATTTTATCAAGCTGGGACGCGGTGAGGAGAAGTCTGGCGGCCGGAATCGTGATACGATTTTAGGAGATTTGTTCGAGGCCTTTTTAGGCGCCTTGCTCTTAGATAAGGGTGTGGAAGCAGTCAAAAGCTTTCTCTACCAAGTCATGATTCCCAAGGTGGAAGCGGGAGATTTTGAGCGGGTGACGGACTATAAGACCAAGCTGCAAGAGTTGCTGCAGATTAATGGTGATGTGGAAATTGCCTATCAGGTCGTCTCTGAGACAGGGCCGGCTCATGCCAAAAATTTCGAGGTGGCTGTTCTTATCAATGGCCGCAAGTCCGGTCAAGGCCAGGGGCGTTCTAAAAAGCTGGCCGAGCAGGAAGCTGCTAAAAACGCATTTGAAAAGGAAAGTTCTTCATGTTTTTAAAGGAAATTGAAATTCAGGGCTTCAAGTCATTTGCTGACAAGACTAAAGTTGTCTTTGATCAGGGAGTGACTGCGGTTGTTGGGCCAAACGGTTCCGGCAAGTCCAATATTACGGAGAGCCTGCGCTGGGCCTTGGGAGAGTCCAGTGTGAAAAGTCTGCGGGGCGGCAAGATGCCCGATGTGATTTTTGCGGGAACAGAAACCCGCAAGCCCCTTAATTACGCATCAGTGGTAGTGGTTCTGGACAACAGCGACCAATTTATCAAGGATGCTGCCAATGAGATTCGGGTGGAGCGTCACATTTACCGCAGCGGTGATAGTGAGTATAAGATTGACGGCAAAAAAGTCCGTCTGCGCGATGTCCACGATCTCTTCATGGATACTGGGCTGGGACGAGATTCCTTCTCCATCATTTCCCAAGGGAAGGTTGAGGAAATCTTTAACAGCAAGCCAGAGGAACGCCGGGCAATTTTTGAAGAAGCTGCTGGAGTGCTTAAGTATAAGACACGTCGTAAGGAAACGGAAAGCAAGCTTAGTCAAACTCAGGATAATTTGGACCGTCTGGAAGACATTATCTACGAGCTGGAGAGCCAGGTCAAGCCATTGGAGAAACAGGCTGAAACTGCTAAGCGTTTCTTGAGTCTGGATGGCCAGCGCCGAGAGCTTTACTTGGATGTTTTGGTCGCTCAGCTGACAGCTAATAAGGAAAAGTTGACCAAGGCTGAAGAAGATTTAACGAATATCCAGCAGGAGCTGGCAGCCTACTATAGCAAGCGCGATAAGCTGGAAGTTGAAAACCAAACCTTGAAGGCCAAGCGCCATGAGCTCAATCAAACTTTGTCTGATGATCAAGCTAGTTTGCTGGAATTGACCCGCTTAATCAGTGATTTGGAGCGTCAGATTGACCTTTCTAAGTTGGAGTCCAGCCAGGCAGCGACGAGCCGTCGGGAAAATGAAGAACGCTTGGCTGCTCTGTCAGAAAAACTGGCTCAGATAGAAAGCAACATAGAAGACAAGCAGGCTGAATTGAGCCAAATAGCTGCCAAACTGAGTGACAATGAGCAGTCTATCGCTGCTTTGGAAGCAGAATTAGCAGACTTTTCAGATGATCCAGATCAGCTGATTGAGCATCTGCGTGAGCAGTATGTCAAGCTCATGCAGGAAGATGCAAATCTTTCTAATGACTTGACTTCTCTGGAGAGCCAGCTGGCTAGCGAGCTTAAATTGGCTGAGAGTAAGAAAGCAGACTATGCTAAGCTGCAGGCTGATTTGGAGGCTAGCCAGACTCAGGAGCAAGCTGGTTTGGAGGAGTTAGAAATTGCTCGCCAAGCCCTCAAGAATCTACTAGCAGATTACCAGAGTCAGATCCAGTTGGTAGAGAAGCTAGAGGCTGACTATAAGCATCAGCAGACTAAGATGTTTGAGCTTTTGGACGACCTCAAAAACAAGCAGGCACGTTCTAATAGTTTGGAAGCCATTCTCAAAAATCACAGCAATTTCTATGCTGGGGTCAAGAGTGTGCTGCAGGAAGCTGGCCGTCTAGGTGGCATTGTTGGAGCAGTTAGCGAAAAGCTTAGCTTCGATCCCCACTATCAGACAGCGCTGGAAATTGCGTTGGGAGCCAGCAGTCAGAATATCATCGTAGAAAATGAGGCGGCTGCCACTCGGGCTATCGAATTTCTGAAGAAAAATCGGGCTGGCCGGGCAACCTTCCTGCCTTTAACAACCATCAAGCCGCGTCAGCTGCCTGACCATAACCGTGCTACGATTGAAAAAAGTGCTGGTTTTCTGGGACTGGCTTCTTCCTTGGTCAGCTATGAATCTTCATTAGACAGCATTTTTCAAAATCTGCTGGGAACGACCGCTATTTTTGATACAGTGGAGCATGCCCGAGCAGCAGCTCGCCAAGTGCGCTATCAGGTTCGCATGGTGACTCTGGATGGAACAGAGCTTAGGACTGGCGGTTCTTATGCTGGTGGTGCCAACCGCAATAACAATACCATCTTTATCAAGCCGGAGCTAGATGCTTTGCTTGAGGAGATTAAGCAGAAAAATGCCAGCTTGAAAGAGCAGGAAGAAGCGGTGCAAATTCTGCAAAACCAGCTAAGTCAGGCCAAGCAGGTATTGGAACAAATCAAGACAGACGGTGAGCAGGCTCGCTTGGCTGAGCAAAAGGCTAATCTGGCCTATGAACAGTTAGCCAAGCGTGTAGAAGAGCTCACAAGTCTGAAAAATCTACAGGAACAGGAGTTGGCTGGTCAATCTGCTTTGGATATTTCAGAAGAGAAAGACCGACTGCAGACCCGCTTGACTGAGATTGAGCAAGAAAAAGCAGACATCACTGCAGAAATAGAGCAGGTTAAGTCGAACAAAGATGCAGTTCAGGCTCGTTTTGACAAGCTTTCCTCTCGTCTAGCTGAACTCAAGCTCCAGCGAACAGAGTTGACCTCCAACCAACGTTTTGAAAAGAATGACTTGGAGCGTCTGTCCGAGGAAAAAGCCAGCCTTGCAAAAGAGCAGGCGACCTTGGAACTCTTGATGGAGCAAAAGGAGCAGTCCAGCTTGCAGAAAGTGGATATTACAATCCTGGAAGAGCAATTAGAGACAGCCAAGCAAGAAAAGACTGAGCTAGATCAAAGACTGATTCGTCTGAAATTTGAGCTTGAAGATTTAGAAGGTCAGTCTGACGATATTGCCAGTCGTTTGGAGCAAGCCCGCCATCAAAATGAAGAATTGATTCGCCGGCAGGCCAAGGCAGAGGCAGAAAAGGATAAGCTCATGGATGTCATGCGCCGTCTGGCAAGCAATCTGACAGATGACTATCAAATGAGCTTTGATGAAGCAAGCAGCCAGGCTCGTCCGTTAGAAAGTTTACCAGCTGCTGAAAGTCAGGTTAAGGATCTGGAAAAAGCCATTCGAGCTTTAGGTCCAGTCAATCTGGAAGCAGTTGAGCAGTTTGAAGAAGTCAGCAACCGTTTGAGCTTCCTCAACGAGCAACGAGACGATGTCCTATCAGCCAAAAATCTGCTCTTAGAGACGATTGAAGAGATGAATGACGAAGTCAAGGAACGCTTTAAATCAACCTTTGAAGCCATTCGTGAAAGCTTCAAGGTGACTTTCCGTCAGATGTTTGGCGGTGGTTCGGCAGACCTGATATTGACGGAGGGAGACTTGCTGACTGCTGGTGTAGAAATCTCCGTACAGCCACCGGGCAAGAAGATCCAGTCGCTCAATCTGATGAGCGGTGGCGAGAAGGCCTTGTCGGCTTTAGCTCTGCTCTTCTCTATCATCCGCGTTAAGACCATTCCTTTTGTCATCTTGGATGAGGTGGAAGCAGCGCTGGACGAGGCGAATGTTAAACGCTTTGGGGATTATCTCAATCGATTTGACAAGGACAGTCAGTTCATCGTGGTCACTCACCGTAAGGGAACTATGTCAGCTGCAGACTCTATTTATGGAGTTACCATGCAGGAATCTGGGGTTTCCAAGATTGTCTCGGTCAAGTTAAAAGATTTAGAAAGTATGTAAAATGAGTATAAAATTAGTAGCAACGGATATGGACGGCACCTTTTTGGACAGTAAAGGTCAGTTTGAAATGGATCGTCTCAAGCAAGTTTTGACTCGCTTCAAGGAAAAAGGTATGTATTTTGCCGTGGCTAGCGGACGCGGCCTCTTGTCGCTGGAAAAGCTGTTTGAGGAAGTGCGCAATGAGATTATTTTTATTGCTGAAAACGGCAGTTTAGTGGAATTTCACGGCGAGGATCTCTATGAAGCGACCATGCCTCAGGATTTTTATCTCAATGTTTTTGACAAGCTGCAGGAATCTCCCTATGTCAATGTCAATGAGCTGCTTCTAACGGGCAAACGTGCCTGCTATGTCTTGGAGACTGTGGATCCGACCTATCTTTCTTTCAGTGCTCATTATAATGAAAATATTCAAAAAGTAGCTAGCTTGGCTGATATTGACGATGAAATTTTCAAGTTTACGACCAATTTTGCTGAGAACCAAGTCGCAGCAGGTGAGGCTTGGGTCAATGAAAATATCGATGGAGTTAAGGCTATGACGACTGGCTTCAAGTCCATTGACATCGTTTTGGACCATGTCGATAAGGGGGTTGCCATTGTCGAGCTGGCCAAGAAGCTAGACATAGATCTCTCTCAGGTTATGGTCTTTGGTGATAATCTCAATGATTTGCACATGATGCAGGTGGCTGGCTATCCGATTGCGACTGAAAATGCTCGCCCTGAGATTTTAGAAGTCGCCAAGGAAGTCATCGGCCACCATGATGCTCAGTCGGTTATCACTTACATGGAGGGATTATAATGGCAGATATAAAACTGATTGCTCTGGACTTGGATGGGACTCTTCTGAATTCAGACAAGAAGATTTCTGAGCGGAATTTAGCAACTCTAAAAGCAGCTCAGGATAAGGGTGTTAAGGTAGTTTTGACTACTGGTCGTCCCCTTAAGGCCATGGACTTTTTCCTGCATGAGCTGGGGACAGACGGTCGAGAGGATGAGTACACCATTACTTTTAATGGTGGTCTTGTTCAGCGTAACACTGGAGAAATCCTTGATAAAACGGTCTTTTCTTATGATGATGTAGCTCGGATTTATGAGGAAACAGACAAGCTCCACATACCGCTTGATGCTATCTGTGAAGGACTTGTCTATCAGATTCAATCCGATCAAGATTCGCTTTATGCTCAGTTCAATCCTGCTCTGACCTTTGAGCCTGTTGATTTCAGCGACTTATCCAGCCAGCAGACTTACAATAAATGTGTCACTGCTTATGCTCAAGAACCACTGGATGCGGCTATTGAGCAAATCTCTCCAGAATTATTTGAGCGCTATGAAATTTTCAAATCTAGAGAAATGCTGCTGGAGTGGTCCCCTAAAAATGTTCATAAGGCTAATGGCTTGGAGAAACTGATTGCCCATTTAGGCATTGAGAGAAGTCAGGTCATGGCCTGTGGTGATGAAGCCAACGATCTGTCTATGATTGAGTGGGCTGGTCTGGGAGTGGCCATGCAGAATGCAGTAGCCATCGTCAAAGAAACAGCCAATGTGGTAACACCTATGACTAATGATGAGGATGCAGTGGCTTGGGCTATTGAAGAATATGTACTAAAGGAGGATTAGCCGATGGGATTATTTGACCGCCTTTTCGGCCGAAAAAAGCAAGAACCGCCTATCGAAGAAGTTGTAAAGGAAGCATTGGAAAACATTGGCGAGCTTGAAGAAGAAACAGCGCCTGTTCCAGAAGCAGGAGAGAATCTTGAAGCGGAAGCTGTTCAGTCCTATCAGGACGAGCAGCAACTTGATGACCAAATTTCGGATACAAAAGATAGTTTGGCTGATGTTGAAGAGCCAGCATCTCAAGCTATCCAAGAAGAAAGCAAGGAGCCAGAGCATGAAAGAGAAATTATTGCAGAAAATCAAGAAGTGGCTCAAGGAGCAACTCAGACTGAAGAAACTTTAGAAGAGCACCAGCCTGAAAGCAGTGACGAAACGGTAGAAGAAGTTGTTGAACAAGCAAAGCTGTCGGATGAAGCATCATCTCATATTGAGCATGAAGCTGTTTCTCATGACGAGGTGGTAACTGATTCAAATAATGAGGTCGAGCTAGAAATAGAAACTGAACCACTAGCAGAATCAGAACAGGTCGATCAAGCAGATGATGTTGCTGAAGAATCAGAAGCAGCAGCTACAGAAGAGCCTGCAGAACTTCCTCAAGAGGAATCCACTCAGGAAAAATATGACCGCAGCCTAAAGAAGACTCGGACAGGGTTTGGAGCACGGCTCAATGCCTTCTTTGCCAATTTCCGCTCAGTAGATGAAGAGTTCTTCGAAGACTTGGAAGAGCTGCTCATCACTAGTGATGTAGGGGTGCAGGTGGCTTCCAGTCTGACTGAGGAACTACGCTATGAAGCACGTCTGGAAAATGCTAAAAAACCAGCTGCTCTGCGCCAGCTGATTATTGAAAAATTGGTGGACATTTATGAGAAAGATGGCCGCTTTAATGAAAAAATCAATTTCCAAAACGGTTTGACTGTCATGCTCTTTGTTGGGGTCAACGGAGTCGGTAAGACGACCTCTATCGGTAAACTAGCCTATAAGTACAAACAACAAGGCAAGAAAGTCATGTTGGTAGCAGCAGATACATTCCGAGCGGGAGCAGTAGCTCAACTGGCTGAATGGGGTCGTCGTGTAGATGTTCCTGTAGTGACTGGTCCAGAGAAGAGTGATCCTGCCAGCGTAGTCTATGACGGTATGGAGCGTGCTCAGGCAGAGCAGGTTGATGTTCTTATGATTGACACGGCTGGCCGCCTGCAAAATAAGGACAATCTCATGGCAGAGCTGGAGAAAATTGGCCGCATTATTAAGCGGGTGGATCCAGAAGCACCACATGAAACTTTCCTAGCTCTCGATGCTTCAACTGGTCAGAATGCTCTGGTTCAGGCTAAAGAATTTTCTAAAATCACTCCAGTCACAGGAATTGTACTGACGAAGATTGATGGAACAGCTCGAGGTGGGGTTGTACTAGCCATTCGTCAGGAATTGGATATTCCAGTGAAGCTGATTGGCTTTGGAGAAAAGATTGATGATATCGGTGAGTTTAACTCAGAGAACTTTATGAAAGGCCTGCTTGAAGGCTTGGTATAAAACAAAAAACCAGTACGAGTACTGGTTTTTTATGAACAATTTTTAAATTTTATTTGTTTGGAGACCATTGCCAGTCAGCTCCAAATTCTCTAAGGAGTTCAAAGGAAGCATCTGGTCCCATAGAACCGACAGGATACTCATGAAGAGGCACTTCGTTGCTACGCCATAGCTCTTCAATCTGATCAATCAGCTCCCAGCTGGAGCGGACTTCATCCCAGTGGCTGAAGTTGGTTGAGTCATTGTTAAGGACGTCAAAGATTAATTTTTCGTAAGGATCAGGGGAAGCACCACTAGCTGTTGCGTCCGTTCGATAGTCCAGAGAGAGAGGAGCCAAGCTGAAGCGCTCGCCGACCTCTTTGCCATTCATGCTGAGAGAGAAGCCCTCAGTCGGCTGGATATGAATGGTCAGAACATTTGGTGCTAACTCCTCACCAAAGATAGACTCCATCTGCTTAAAGACAATATTAACAAGAGTGCCTTTTGCAGTGAGGCGTTTACCAGTTCGGAAGAAAAATGGAACATCACGGAAACGCTCGCTATTTACGAAGAAAGCTCCTGAAGCAAAGGTTTCAGTCATGGAGTCAGGATTGACATTAGGCTCACTCCGGTAGGAGATGTATTTCTTACCTTTGACCGTGCCAGACTTATATTGACCGCGGATAAAGAAGCGTTTTAAGTCATCTTTGTCGGGCTGTACCAAGCGTTCAAAAACTTTGACTTTCTCTGCCCGAATGTCCTCTTTGCTGAAGCTTTTCGGCTTGTCCATAGCTAAGAGTGACAGGAGCTGCAAGGTATGATTCTGAACCATATCGCGTAGAGCACCGGACTGGTCATAGTAGCCACCACGTTCTTCGACACCTAGCTTTTCTGCAAAGGTAATCTGGACATTGTCAATGTAGTCACGATTCCAGATATTTTCAAAGAGAAGATTGGCAAAGCGGATAGCAAAGATGCTCTGAATCATTTCCTTGCCTAGATAATGGTCAATACGGAAAATCTGCTCTTCATCAAAGGCTGCTAAGAGTTCTTCGTTAAGTTGGCTGGCAGTTGCCAAGTCTGTTCCGAAAGGTTTTTCGACAATCAGACGTTCAAATCCTTTGCCATCTACGATGTTTTCAGACTTGAGGTGTTTGGCAATGGTACCGAAAAATTGGGGTGCCATGGACAGGAAGAAGAGTTTATTGTGCTCAGCTTGGTATTGCTCATTGAGTCGGTTTTGAAGCTTGCGCAGTTCAATGTAGTGCTCGGTATCCTGCACATCATGACTTTGATAGTAGAAGTGACTGGCAAACTCTTGGGCTTGCTCTGGACTGTCAGCTAAATCAGCGATTGCTTCGACAACGACAGACTCAAAATACTCCTTGCTCCAAGGCCGGCGGGCTGTTCCAATGACTGCAAAATGCTTGGAAAGATTGCCAGACTTATAGAGCCTGAAGAGGGATGGATAGAGTTTTCTTTTGGCCAAGTCACCGCTGGCTCCGAAAATTGTTACAATAACTTTTGAAGACATCCTGATACCTATTTTCTAAATGATGTCTCTATTTTATCACAATTTTTCTAAAGATTGTATTCAGAAATTCGGTTTCTGAAAAGGGAGACAAATAGAAAGAAATTGACCGCTGCTTGAAACATATTCAAAGATAAAAAATGAGGCTAAGACACGATTGTGCCAGCCTCGTTTTCTTTATTCAAATACCCGATAAACGTAAGGATTTTCCGGTTTTTCTACCTTATCAAAGCTTTCAACTTCTAGAGTTGGCAGGCTTTGTCCCAGACTTTTATGGTAATGCATGGCAATTTTCCCCTTGGCATGAATCCAGGTATTATTCTCGAAATGCTGGGTATTTCCAGTCGTCAAGAGGCCATAGACACCTGAGTCGGCGATACAATGGATAATACCGAAGCGAAAGAGAAATTGGCTCTTCTGGTCGCTGGGATCATTGTAGACAAATCCGGTGAACTCCAGCGTCTTCCCTACAAACTCGTCGGGATAATCATAGATGACCTCCATGATTTCCATGTAGTTCTCAGTCGTGACCTGAATGGTATCTTGCTTGACATATTTCTTAGCGGCTGCCCGCATTTCTTTTTCGTAAGCCCCTTTGGTAAAGTAGGTGCTAGTGTCCGGCTTCAGGTATTGGCTGGTTGTGCCTTCGTCCTGCTGAATAGCAGATGAAGTTCCCTCAGCCAGCGGGAAATGAAATCCTTTGGCCGAAACGGTTGTCGAATCCAAGGTTACAGTTGGAAAGAAAATTCCCACAAAAAGCGGAATGACTAGGAGTAGCACGCTGCCTAACTTGGCCCAGCGAGTATTTAAATGACTGTGGACCTCCATCTTCTTCATCCAGATGATGAGCTGCACAACTGCCAAGATAAAAGATAGAATCATGGATAGATAGGCCAGATAGGAATAGTGGAGATTGATATATTGATTAAGCTTGCCCGTCAGCTGTAGATACATGGTAATCTCAAAGTAGCCGACTAAGATTAGAAATCGAATCATAGCACCACCCCCACAAGCCAAGAGTAAAGAAAGACGACGACGGTAACCAGGCTGATAAATTGCCAGATAAAGCGTGTCTTAAAGTAGTTTTTCATCATCAGCAGATTCTTGACATCTAGCATAGGCCCAATGACCAAGAAAGCTAAGACTGGCGATAAGCCGAAGCTAGCAATCAAGGAGCTCCCGATGAAAGCATCAGCTTCGCTGCAAAGTGAGAGCAGGAAGGACAGTAGCATGAGTAGGAGAATAGCAACAGCTGGTGTCGAGCTGATGGAGGTCAGGATTCTGGTTGGCACATAGACTTGGACCAGGCTGGCGAAGAGACAGCCAAAGACTAGATAGCGGCCTGTATCGAAAAATTCATCAATAGCTTGAACGAAGACTTGAAAAAGCTTTTGTCCCTTACTGAGATGTGAAAAGTCATGCTCATGAAGAGCCTTGCGATTTTCTTTTTGAATATTGCTGTCTGCAAAGAAGCCCAGAAAAATCCCTAAAAGAACAGCCACGACCATAGAACCTAAAGCACGAAGCAGAGCCATTCGGAAGGAATTACCAAAGGCTGAGTAGGTCGCAAAGAGCACGATGGGGTTGATGACTGGAGCCGTTACCAGAAAAGGCACAGCCGTGTAACTGGGAACTTTCTTTTCAAGAAACCGATTTATAATGGGAACAATTCCGCACTCGCAAGAGGGGAAGACAAAACCAACCAAGCTTCCAAAGAAAATCCGAGCCCATTTGTTCTTGGGTAGGAAACGATAAACCTTGTCTGGCGTGACATACACCTCGATAAAGCCAGAAATGATACTTCCAATCAAGACAAAAGGCAGGGCTTCAATGATAATAGAGAGAAAGATGGCACCAGCTTGCAGGACACTGGCCGGTAGCTGAGAGAAGAAGCTCATTCTTTCTTATCCTTCTCGTTTTTAGATTTTTTCTTGTCTTCCTCAGGGAACTCTACCTTTTCCATCTTGGGCAGGGTCGCAAACTCCTCGAACATCTTGTCCAAATCGTCTGATCTAGTAAATTTAACAGCCATAAAGGCACCTCATTTCTAAAATAATAATTCTATTATACTACCAATTATCAAAAAATGAAATTTTGAAACATAAGAGGTTCTTTGTCGTTAATCTACCCTAAATTTTTTTGTACAAATAGTACTAAATAGTTCTAAAAAGGCCTATCTTTCAAAGCACTTGTGATATAATAGGATTGTTATGGAAAATATAAATATTGAAAAAATTGCCCAGAAATTGGGTCTTAAAGAAAGCCAAGTATCACAAGTCCTAGATCTGACCGCTGAAGGAAATACGATTCCTTTTATTGCTCGTTACCGTAAGGAAATGACAGGAAATCTGGATGAGGTCGAGATTAAGGCAATCATTGACCTAGATAAAAGCATGACTGCCTTGGCAGAACGTAAAGCGACGGTCTTAGCTAAGATTGAGGAGCAGGGAAAATTAACGGATGCTCTTCGCTCTGAGATTGAGTCTGCTGAAAAGCTGGCTGATGTGGAAGAACTTTATCTTCCTTATAAGAAGAAACGCCGTACCAAGGCTACGATTGCGCGTGAAGCAGGTCTCTTTCCTTTGGCCCGCTTCATTCTACAGGATGCGGCTAACTTGCAGGAAGAAGCTGAGAAACTTACTAGTGAAGTCTTTCCAACAGCAGAAGCTGCTCTAGCTGGAGCAGTGGATATTCTGACTGAAGCAATTTCTGAAGACACCAAGTTACGGGCTTGGACCTACCATGAGATGCAGACCAATTCTCTTATCGTGTCCAGTCTCAAAGATGGTGATTTGGATGAAAAGCAGGTCTTCCAGATTTATTATGATTTTTCTGAAAAAGTAGAGACTATGCAAGGCTACAGGACTCTGGCTCTTAATCGTGGTGAGAAGCTAGGTATTCTCAAGGTTGGTTTTGAGCACAATCTCGAGAAGATCCTGCGCTTCTTTGAAGTACGTTTCAAGGTGAAAAATGCCTATATTATCGAAGCTGTCCAGCAAGCAGTCAAAAAGAAAATCATTCCAGCCATGGAGCGCCGTATTCGGACCGAGCTGACTGAGGTGGCTGAGGATGGAGCGATTCAGCTCTTCTCAGATAATCTCCGCCATCTTCTCCTAATCGCTCCTCTCAAAGGTCGCGTAGTACTGGGCTTTGACCCAGCCTTTCGAACAGGGGCTAAGCTGGCTGTTGTTGATGCGACAGGCAAGATGCTGACGACTTATGTTATTTATCCAGTAGCGCCAGCAAAGCCAGCTCAGATTGAAGCATCTAAGAAAGAGTTATCGGAGCTGATTGAGCAGTTTGGCGTGGAAATCATTGCCATCGGAAACGGAACTGCCAGCCGAGAAAGTGAAGCTTTTGTAGCAGAAGTTTTGAAATCCCATCCAACTGTCAGCTATGTCATCGTCAATGAAAGCGGAGCATCTGTCTACTCTGCTAGTGAACTAGCTCGTCATGAATTTCCAGATTTGACTGTTGAAAAGCGCTCAGCTATTTCCATTGCCCGCCGTCTGCAGGATCCTTTAGCAGAGTTGGTTAAGATAGATCCTAAGTCTATCGGGGTTGGTCAGTACCAGCATGATGTCAGCCAGAAAAAGCTGTCTGAAAGTCTGGACTTTGTCGTGGATACCGTGGTCAACCAGGTCGGAGTCAATATCAACACCGCCAGTCCTGCCCTGCTGGCCCATGTAGCTGGTCTCAATAAGACTATTTCAGAAAATATTGTCAAATATCGGGAAACAGAAGGTTTGATTCGGTCTCGTGAAGCCATCAAGAAAGTGCCGCGTCTGGCCGCAAAGGCTTTTGAACAAGCAGCCGGCTTCCTGCGTATTCCTGAAAGTGATAACCTACTAGACAATACAGGCGTTCACCCAGAGTCTTATAAGGCTGTGGAGGAGCTCTTTAAGCGTCTGGAAATCAGCAGTTTGGATGAAGCTGCCCAAGCTAAGTTAAAAGCTGTTCAGACTGCTAGTTTGGCTGCAGAGCTAGGCTTGGGAGAAGAAACCCTCAAAGATATTATTGCTGATTTGCTCAAGCCTGGCCGAGATTTGCGTGATTCCTTTGACGCGCCAGTTCTGCGGCAGGATGTCTTGGATATCAAGGACCTGCGCATCGGTCAAAAGCTGGAAGGGGTCGTCCGCAATGTCGTCGATTTCGGAGCCTTTGTGGATATTGGTATCCACGAAGACGGTCTTATCCATATTTCCAAGCTGAGCACTGACTATATCAAGCATCCTAGTCAGGTCCTATCTGTTGGTGACTTGGTGACCGTCTGGGTGGATAAACTGGATGTGGAGCGGGAGAAGGTCAACCTCTCTCTGATAGCACCAAATGAATCTAACTAACTATGTCAAGCGGGTTTCAGCTGAGGATTTTGGCTGGGAATTCCGCCACCAAGCTTATTGGAACAAGCGTCTCCGCACTACAGGGGGACGCTTCTTTCCTAAAGATGGTCATCTGGATTTCAATCCAAAAATCTATGAAACTTTTGGGTTGGAGACCTTCCGAAAAATTGTTCGCCATGAGCTGGCTCACTATCACCTATATTATCAGGGTAAAGGATACCGCCATGGGGATAGAGATTTTAAAGACCTGCTCAAGCTAGTTGATGGTCTGCGCTACGCCCCCTCATTGTCAGATTCGCAATCCCTTCTCATCTATGAATGTCTGAGCTGCGGAGCACTTATCCGTCGCAGACGCAGAGTCAATCTTCAAAAATACCGTTGCGGACGCTGTATGGGCAAGCTCTGTTTATCAGAGAAAGCTTGATAGATTAGCAAGAGAGTTCCTTGAAGAACTCTCTTTTTTCAAAAGAATGAATTTTCTAAGGTATAATCAGCCTTTGGCCCGATTGTTTTTCTGTGAAATGTGGTAGAATAAAGTAAATATGATCATTGAGGTCTCTATCATGAACGTGAAATTCTATAAGTTGAAAAAGAATCGACTGATTTCCGGTGTCTTGTCCGGTCTGTGTGATAAATTTGATTTTGATCTGAGCCTAGTGCGCTTCCTCTTTATTATCTTTACTGTGGTCAATTTCGGCTTGGGAATTCTCATCTATATCCTGCTAGCTATGGTTATGCCTTATAAAGAAGACATAGAAGAAGAAATGTACGGAACTGGTCCACGCAAACGAAAAGAAGCAGAAGCTATCGAAGACGATAAAGACGGCTGGTTTTGGTAATTCTTAATAAAATAGAAAATTTCGGGATGCACTCCCGATTTTTTACTAGATGAAGAGGAGAGAATGATTTTATGAAAAAGTTTTCAATCATACGGTATGCATTCAAGTTCTTGCTTTATATTATTCTGTCATATATTGTGAGTTTTGGAGGACTTGGTCTTCTAGCTTTTCTCTTTAAGTTTAACTATGGTACTAGTCTGTTAGTGTCTTTTCTAGGGATGATGATTTTTGGCTATGGCTTTTTGAATTTTTTCTTCTTTCTGTTTACACCGCCAATTAGTCAATCTTTGAAAAAAAGTGTTTTGCTACTATCTATTTTCATGCATCCGCTTTTTATTGCAGTTTCTGTTTTCTTTTTGGATAGTTCTTATGAAGATGGTCTAAGTAATGGGATCAATAGCTTTAAAAGCATGATTCCAATATTATTCGTTTGTCTTTTAGTCAATACTTTCTTTTATTTTTTAGCCTTTTCTATCAAAAAGGCACGTGAGCAGCTACATATGGCTAAACAAATGGAAAAGGCTGAGTCCCTTGATTTATCAGATCATTTTGAAGATTAGAAAGGCAGTATTATGAAACAATTTTCTTTATCGGTGTATTTATGGAAATTTTTCCTCTATTTGATTATTAGTTTAATTCTACATATAGTTCTTATTTTTGCAGCGGGCATGGTAGCAGGAGGATATGCTAGCTTCTTTGTTTTCTTTATAGGTATTCTAGCATTTCCATTTGGTTTGTGGAATTTATTCTTTTTCTTGAAAGTATTATCCCCGGAGCAAAGTTCAGAGCGTTTAGTAGGACTTATATCTATCTTATTTCTGCCAGTTCTATGTCTCGTAATTTATGGTTTTGTTGGAGGTTTCCAAATAATTATAAGCTCCCTTCCTAACAGCCTATTTTATATTTTTGGTATGCTAGTTTCAAATACAATCGTGTACTCTATAGCTCATTCAATCAACCTTTCTAACTATAAAAAGCGATCTATATCTCAAATTGAAATAGACTGAACCTTGCAAATTCAACGAAATCCTAAGCATTTATTCAAGGAGGAAATATGACAGAAATTTGGAATGCCTATGACTTAAATCGAAATCAACTCCCTCATCTCTTAGTTCGAGGAGAAAAAATTCCTGAAGGACAGTTTCATCTATGTGTTAATGTCTTGGTTCGCCATCAGGATGGTGATATTTTATTTATGCGGCGGACAGCAAATAAAAGTCTCTATCCTGGCTACTATGAGTTCGGAGCAGGAGGGAGTGTGCTGGCTGGAGAGGATAGTCAGACTGCTGCACTACGTGAATTAAAAGAGGAAACAGGCCTGGTTCCTGACAGCATCAGACTTTTGGAGCAGGTGTGCTCTATCAAAGACCAGTGCCATTTCGACTATTTTGAAGTGGTTGTGTCTGGCGATAAGAGTCAAGTCCGCTATCAGGAAGGCGAAACAGATGCTCATGTCTGGTTGCCTCTGAAAGAGGTCCCAGATTTTGTAGAAAACCATCCATGTTTTAATAACCAAAAGAAAATTCTCAGCAGCCTAATCGATTGATATCGCGGTTGTTTTTCTATTTTCAATAAAAGTTGATTTAAATCAAAATATTTTTTCGTTCTAAAATCAATCTTAAGGATTCTTTTGGGATGAAAATTTGCTATAATAGAAGCAGAAAAATTTGAAGGGAGAAGACAATGTCGGTAAAGGTTAAAGACCTCTTAAAAATATCCCGTCTGTCTCAGGTATGTGGAGACGAAAGTTTACTAGAAAAAGAAATAGCAACCTCTGATATTTCCCGCCCAGGACTTGAAATGACTGGATATTTTGATTTTTATACACCCGAGAGAATACAGCTGATTGGAATGAAGGAATGGTCTTACCTAATGAAAATGACCTCGCATAACCGCCATCAAGTGTTATTGAAAATGTTTCAACCTGAAACACCGGTGGTTATCATTGCTCGAAACTTAGAGATTCCTGAAGAAATGGTTAAGGCAGCTGATGAGAAGCAGATTGCAATTCTCAGAAGTAAAACCTCTACTAGTCGCTTGTCTGGAGAAATTTCCAGCTACCTTGATTCCCGACTGGCTGAGAGAACCAGTGTTCATGGTGTCTTGATGGATATCTATGGCATGGGGGTTCTCATCCAAGGGGACAGCGGAATTGGTAAAAGTGAAACAGGGCTTGAATTGGTTAAGCGTGGCCATCGTTTGGTTGCGGACGACCGAGTGGATATCTATGCTAAGGATGAAATGACACTTTGGGGAGAGCCAGCTGAAATCCTGCGACATCTATTGGAAATTCGTGGTGTTGGTATCATAGATGTTATGAGCTTATACGGAGCCAGTGCAGTTAAAGATTCTTCTCAAGTTCAGATAGCTGTTTATTTGGAGAATTACGATACTCTCAAAACATTTGATCGGCTGGGAAATAATGCTGAAGAGCTGGAGGTTGCCGGTGTCAGAATTCCACGTATTCGGATTCCTGTAAAGACTGGTCGCAATATCTCTGTCGTGATTGAGGCTGCAGCGATGAACTATCGAGCTAAGCAAATGGGCTATGATGCTACAAAGATATTTGAAGAGCGCCTCACCGATTTAATTAGCCGGAATGAGGTGAAACATGATTGATCCAGTAGCTATCCAACTAGGACCTATCAGTATTCGCTGGTATGCTATTTGTATTGTCACAGGCTTAGTTTTAGCCGTTTATCTTGCCATGAAAGAAGCTCCACGTCGGAAGATTATTCCTGATGATATTTTGGATTTTATCCTAGTAGCTTTTCCCGTAGCCATCGTGGGGGCCCGGCTTTATTACGTGGCCTTTGAATGGGATTATTACGGTAAGAATCTGATAAAAATCATTGATTTTTGGAATGGTGGAATAGCAGGTATTGCGATTTACGGTGGGCTGATAGCTGGTGCTATCGTTCTCTATTTCTTCTGTCGGAGAAGGCTGATTCACCCAGTTGATTTTCTAGATATCGCAGCACCAAGTGTGATGATTGCTCAAAGTATTGGGCGCTGGGGAAATTTTGCCAACCATGAGGCCTATGGTGCGGCAGTTAAGAGTTTGGACTATCTGCCTAGCTTTATTCGGGAAAATATGTATATAGAGGGTAGCTACAGACAGCCAACTTTCCTCTATGAATCTGTATGGAACCTAATTGGCTTTATCTTGATTATTGTTCTTCGCCGTCGACCTAAGTTGCTGAGACAGGGAGAAATCGCTGCCTTCTATCTAATTTGGTATGGATTTGGTCGGATGATTATTGAGGGGATGCGGACGGACAGTCTCATGTTTGCTGGTCTGCGTGTTTCCCAATGGCTGTCGCTGATTCTTATTTTTGTTGGAATAGGCATCATCATTTACCAAAGAAAAAAGCAAGCCCCTTATTACCAAGAATAAGAAATAATAGATCCGTTGACTCATTCATAAGAGATGTCAGCGATGAAAGGAGAGAAATATGATAATTGAAATTGCTTATTCTTTACTGGCGGTTGCCCTTATTATCTTCGTGATTTACTTGACGATAACAGTCAAAAATCTGGGCGAAAAAGCTGGTAAGATGCTAGATGAAACAGAAAACACCATCAAGGTCTTGACTTCTGATGTCAACGTGACACTTCACCAAACCAATGATCTGCTGGCCAAGGTCAATGTCTTGACTGACGACATCAATCAAAAAGTTGCAACTATTGATCCTTTGTTTACAGCTGTGGCGGACCTGTCTGAGTCTGTTTCAGATTTAAACGTTCAGGCGCGTACGCTGAGTAAAAAAGCGGTGTCAGCTGGTAAAGGAACCGTCAAAACTACAGCTGGTTTGTCTGCTTTGCGTTTTGCTTCAAAATTGTTTAAAAAATAAGAAAGAAGGTCTACCATGGGAAAATTTTCATCACTATTATTGGGTGCCATTACAGGTGCAGCAGCTGCCTATTTTCTAACCAGTAAGAAAGGAAAGGAAACTACAGATAAGGTTCGGGATTTTGTTAAGGAATACCAAGAAAATCCTGATGATATCCACGAAGCTGTTGTTCAGTCCGCTAAAGATTTTTCAAATCAAGCTGTCAGCGCAATTCAACAAACCAAAGAAAAAGTTGAGAAAGGCGAGATTACAGCTGAAACAGTCATCGAATCTGTCAAAGAAACGACCAAGTCAGTCGTGGACTATTCGCAAGATAGGTTTAACGAAATCAAAGAAAAATTTGATAAAGAAGAAAGCAGCTTTGCTGAGGAAGAACCTGTGATCTTCGAAGAGGAAGAAGAGGAACCTTCAGAAGAAATCATCATTGACTTCGGAGCAGAAGTGACAGAAGGACAAGAAGAAAAGGCTGTTGAAAAAGATAGTCAAGAAGAAAAATAAAGAAGACTAGCAATTTTGCTAGTCTTCTTTGTTAGAATGAAAACTAAACCGAAGAGGTAAAACTTCTTCGGTTTCATTTTAATATTTTAAAATCGTAGAATCACAAGGTTGGTTTATTTGCTAGTTTGGCGTTTTTTTGCGAATAGGCGATAAGATTGAATGCTAATCAGGCTAGAAGCAATGGCTAAAGTGAAGGACATAAATGTATTCATTTTTAAACTCAAGAATAAGAAGCTAAACAAAACTGTCAAGACACAAAAAACAGCAATATTCACGAAGAAAAAGAGTTCACTTAATTTTGGTGAGTAATCCGCTTCAGGGAGGTAATCCTGATAAAGTGGAGTTTGTTCAGATTCAATTTCTTGATAGTAGTAGTCAGTTGGATCGTCATATTGTTGATATTTTCTTACGGGCATAATTCTCTCTCCTTACAGTACCCCTTAATTCTACCATTTTTTGCTTATTCAAAATGTTACAAAAGTGTTACAAAACGAATAAATTCGAATTAAGAACTTCTCCTTTATATTTTTTTGCTATAATGGTTGTATGAAAAAGATAATTATTACAGCAACAGCTGAAAGTATAGAACAAGTTGAGGAACTTTTAGAAGCAAATGTCGATCGAATTTATGTCGGTGAGAAAAATTATGGCCTTCGTTTGCCTCATAATTTTAGTTTAGACGAATTAAATCGAATTTCTGACTTAGTTCACCAAGCAGGAAAAGAGTTGACCGTTGCAGTAAACGCGCTCATGCATCAGGAAATGATGGATAATATTAAGCCCTACCTTGATTTTTTGCAGGAGATTGGGGCAGATTATATTACCGTTGGGGATGCTGGTGTTTTTTATGTGCTGCAGCGAGATAGCTATAAATTAAAGACTATTTACGATGCCTCGACCATGGTTACAAGCAGCCGTCAGATTAACTTTTGGGCTAAGAACGCTGGAGTTTCAGAAGCTGTCCTAGCGCGTGAGATTCCTTCTGCTGAGCTTTTTAAGATGCCAGAAATTCTGGAAATTCCTGCTGAAGTCTTGGTTTACGGAGCTAGTGTCATCCATCACTCCAAGCGTCCTCTTTTGCAGAATTACTATAATTTCACTCATATCGATGATGAAAAGACACGGGAACGAGATCTTTTTCTGGCAGAACCAAGCGATCCGCAGAGCCATTACTCGATTTTTGAGGACAATCATGGTACTCATATTTTTGCCAATAATGACTTGGATTTGATGACCAAGCTGATAGAATTGGTTGACCATGGCTTCTGCAACTGGAAGTTGGAAGGTCTCTACACACCTGGTCACAACTTTGTCGAGATTGCAAAGATTTTTGTAGAGGCGAGAGATTTGATTGAAGCAGGCAAGTTTAGCTCAGACCATGCCTTTGTGCTGGATGAGGCGATTCATAAACTGCATCCGAAAAATCGTTTTCTTGATACAGGATTTTATGACTATGACCCTGATATGGTAAAATAAATTTAGAAACGAGAACTCTTTTTAGGAGTTCTTTTTTGTGAACAAAAATGAGATTTATAAAACATGAGTAAAAAATAAATGCTTCAAACTATTTTTTTGAATTAATTCGAATAATCTAAAAATTAGAATTGTGAAAATAATTCAAAGAACCTTGCTTTTAGGGGTAAATTACTATAAAATAATAAGGATTAGACATCAACACTTTTATATTGCAAATAGGAGAAAATGATGGCAAGAAAGTTAAAACGACCAGAGGTGTTGTCACCTGCTGGTACTTTGGAAAAGCTAAAAGTAGCTGTTCGATATGGAGCAGATGCTGTTTTTATTGGCGGACAAGCCTATGGTCTGCGCAGCCGGGCTGGGAACTTTACCTTTGAACAGATGGAAGAAGGGGTTCAGTTTGCGGCTAGTTATGGTGCCAAGGTCTATGTCGCGGCCAATATGGTCATGCACGAGGGGAATGAAGAGGGAGCTGGTGAGTGGTTCCGCCGTTTGCGGGACATTGGGATTGCGGCTGTCATTGTTTCAGATCCGGCTTTGATTGCTATTGCAGCATCAGAAGCATCTGGTCTGGAAATCCACCTGTCAACTCAGGCTAGTGCGACCAACTATGAAACGCTGGAGTTCTGGAAAAATCTAGGACTGACTCGTGTTGTCCTAGCTCGCGAAGTTTCTATGGCTGAGCTGGCTGAAATTCGCCGACGGACTGACGTTGAAATAGAAGCCTTTGTTCATGGAGCGATGTGTATTTCCTACTCTGGACGCTGTACATTATCCAACCATATGAGTATGCGCGATGCCAATCGTGGAGGCTGCTCGCAATCCTGCCGTTGGAAATACGACCTCTACGACATGCCTTTTGGTCAAGAACGTAAGAGCTTGAAGGGTGAAGTTCCAGAAGAATTTTCTATGTCCGCAGTTGATATGTCCATGATTGACCGCATACCAGACATGATTGAAAATGGAGTGGATAGCTTGAAGATTGAGGGACGGATGAAGTCCATTCATTATGTTTCCACTGTGACTAACTGCTATAAAGCAGCAGTGAACGCTTATCTAGAAAGTCCTGAAAAGTTTGAAGCTATCAAGCAGGACTTGGTTGATGAGATGTGGAAGGTTGCTCAACGCGAATTGGCAACGGGATTCTACTATCATACTCCAACTGAGAATGAGCAGCTTTTCGGAGCGCGACGCAAGATTCCGGAATACAAATTTGTAGCAGAAGTAGTAGCTTATGACGCAGATAGTCAGACAGCGACTATCCGTCAGCGAAATGTTATCCATGAAGGAGATCAGGTTGAGTTTTATGGACCGGGCTTTCGTCATTTTGAAACCTTTGTAACAGATCTTCGTGATGCTGATGGTAACAAAATTGATCGAGCTCCTAATCCGATGGAGCTTCTGACCATTCACTTGGAGCAGCCTGTAGAGGCTGGCGATATGGTGCGGGCTCGAAAGGAAGGCTTGATTAATCTATACAAGGAAGATGGCACTAGCGTGACCGTCCGAGCTTAATCTTATATTCATAGGTGGCTTTTTAAAATCTAAAAGCCATTTTTATGAATAGAGGTTATCAGAGAGGAAATAGCATGATTCAGGTTTACGGAGATATTCTTGATGAGGAGACTCGCTGCCAGCATTATCACAGTGAGAGAGATGTCATAGCTCTTAAGTGCTTTGCTTGTCAGAAATACTATCCTTGTTTTCTCTGTCATGACCGCTACGAAGACCATGCTTTTCTGGCCTATCCTATGAGTCGGTCAAAAGATCGAGTAGTTCTCTGTGGTCATTGCAGGACGGAGCTGACTATTTCTCAGTACCTTGGCTGTGAGGATGCCTGCCCTTTCTGTGCTCATCCTTTTAATCCAGAATGCAAGAAGCATCGTTCAATTTATTTTCAGATAAACAAATAACTCTTCCATCCAGCTGGATAGAAGAGTTATCTTTTGAAACGACGGTTAGTGATGCGAATGTCTTTCTTTTGGGCTTCACGGATATTATTGGGGACGAGGCTGATTCGCTTGATGTCCTGCACGCGGATAATAGTGGTCATACTTTTCTTGAAATTTTTGATAATCAGCTGCTGGCGCTCGCGATCGTATTTAACAATATCGCCAGTGAAGCTTTTATCCAGAAAGATAACGTGGACACCAGATTGTTTTCGCAGAGCTAGCTCGATGGTACGCAGAATGCGGCCGCTGTCCTCTGGTCCTTGTTCATTCTTTTTGCCACTGATAAATTCGTTGGCTCTTTGTAAAATCATTTCGAGATATTTTTTCATAGCTAAAATCTCCATAACTTGTTACAATATATTATATAACAAAATTCCCTAAATTGAAAATTCTTTTACGAATTATTAGTTGGAAAATAAAACAAGAGGTGAAATATGGCTGAATTTACATTCGAAATCGAAGAAAAACTTCTGGTCCTATCTGAAAATGACAAGGGCTGGACTAAGGAGCTTAATCGCGTTAGCTTTAATGGAGCACCAGCTAAGTATGATATTCGGACTTGGAGTCCAGACCACAGCAAAATGGGCAAGGGAATTACACTTTCTAATGAAGAATTCCAAGTTCTCGTGGATGCATTTAAAAACTGATAGAGAAAGCTCTATCAGTTTTTTCTATTTCTCTGAAAAGTAGGGATGAAATTTCAGACTCTTAAAAATAGGAATGCTGATGATGGTGATGACAACCATTTTTAGCAAATCAGGCAGGATAAAAGGAGTTAGTCCAACCGCGACCGACTTAGAGAAATCAAATCCTCCCAAGAAATGCAGTCCTAAGATACCACCGACAAAGACGAGAGCATCACCCAATACATTGGCTATAAAAACCATATAGAAAGGACTGTCCTTATGGGTCAGACTGGATGTCACAAAGGCAAAGAGTAAGTAGAACCAGAGATAGCCGGCGCTAGGGCCAAAGAGAGCCTGGAAACCACCACTTCCTCCAGCAAAGACCGGTAGGCCGATAGCTCCCAGCAGCAGATAAATAAAGACTGACAAAACTGCTTCGCGAGGTTTGAAAATCGTTGCAATCAAACCGACAGCAAAAGTCTGCAGCGTGATGGGAACGGGGCCAATGGAAATAGTTAATTGGGATAGGACAGCTAGGAAGGCAGCTCCGATAGCTGGGAGGGCAAGAAGAAATGCTTTGTTCTTGTTCATAAATAGTA
>NZ_LSJN01000049.1:0-231 GCF_001557225.1 Streptococcus sp. CCH8-C6 | reverse complement strand
AACCGCCGCTTGTCGAGCCGTTGCGCGCGCTTACCCATTCCGCCTCCGTAATACGGACTCGTCCCGATGGGACACAATTGGAGAGTGGGTCAATATTCTCGGTCATCGCTCGGCTGTAAGTCCCGGCGCCCAGGGACCGCGAGCCCGCTGAGCGGCGACCTAGGCCGGTACCTCGCGCAGCGCCTGCGCGGTTTCCAGATCCTCATAGGCGGCGGTCGTTCGGTTGTTGGC
>NZ_LSJN01000048.1:0-4587 GCF_001557225.1 Streptococcus sp. CCH8-C6 | reverse complement strand
ACCTATGGCAATAGTGGTTTAACGAGCGATCAAAATAAAGTTCATAGCTTCATCGATAATATCGCTGTTGATGGTGGAACCCCAACTGTTCCTGCGATTGATGATACAATTGCTCAGTACAACCGTGTCAAAGGCAATATGGAAAACGGTCGGAAGACGGTCTTCCTCCTGGTAACGGATGGGGTAGCCAACGGTTACCGTCTGCCAGGTTCTAACACAGTTGTCATGGATAAGAGCTATACAAGAACATGGGATATCCAACGTGCTTGGGGAGTGAATAGCTATCCAGAAGCGGCTCAAGATATTACTGGTCGTGCCAATGAATTGAGAACTGCTGGTGATCAGCTGAAAGCAGCGGTTGGTTCAGAAGGTTCTGTCGTTGTAGGTTTCTGGGAACGTGTTGATAACTTCACTGAGAAATACTATCAATATGGTCCAGCTTACCTGAATGGTTTTGGTAACACTATCAATATTGGGGACAACCGTTCCGTTCAAGCCATCTTCCACGATGCACTTCAATCAATGGCTTCGCCAGATAAGGTTGTGAACGGCAAGAATGTTTCCTTCTATGTTAATGAACAAAATAACATTGATGTATTCTCGCAAAAGATTTTGGAATCTGTAGCGGCAGCTTTAGTTAAAGATGATATCACTGGTGAGTTTGACATTACGGAAGGCTACAAGGTAGATGCTATCCGAATCAATGGGAAGAAGATTGTTCCAAAAGTAAAAGATTCCAGCAAGGAAATTCGTGGTACAATCACACAGACTGGCAACAAAGTTAAGATTTCTGTTCCAGATAGTGTCTTCAACCCAGGTAAGAACAGCTTTGACTATGATTTGAGTAAAGAAGCTCGTGCACCTGAAACGAATGAAGAAGATGAAACAGATCCTCCTGCAAACTATGTTCCGGAGAAGGAAGAAATCACAGTTCCAGAATTGACTGGTAAATTCAAAGCGGGAGAGTTTGAGACGCGCCAAATTGGTGGTCGAAATCAGACTGTAGAAGTACAGAAATTAGAATACTGTTATCCAAGCGCAACGAAGACGGTGGCGGACCAAGACGCAAGCAACGATATTGGTGTCATTCCGGATCCGTTAGAGTTGACTAAGAAACCATCTTACTCTGCTCAATTGTCTTCTAAGGGAGAAGAATTCACCTACACCGTTAACTACAACTTCAACAACGTACCATATGAGTTTGAGAAGAATGTCATGTTAACAGACCCAATCGATTACCGTTTGGAAGTTGTTAGTCATTCTGCAACTGGTCCTGAAGGTCAAGCGTGGAAGACTCGCGTTGTTGAGCAAGCAGATTCAGATGGTAATATGCGCAGTGTCGTTGTGGCCGATGTTCCAAGTGAAGGCAAAAACTACAATTACTTGATTATGAAGAAGGCGCAATTGCGAATGACCGTGCGTCTGAAAGAAAAATATCGTCAGAATCAAGCAAGTAAAGAGTACCTTGCTATCTTGCAGAACAATAATGGTTACGGTCTGGTAAACCAAGGGAATATCATGTGGAATGGGGAAGATAATACTCCAAACCAAGATGCCCACGCTAAGACGGACACGAAAGCAAGTACGATTCGTCGTTCGAATCCAATTTATGTCAAACCACCGCTTGATACAGAAGTAGACAAGAAGGTCAACGAAAAAGAACACGAAGGTCTGCGGATGGATGGCGAAGAGTTTGAGTACAAGGTAACGGCTCCATGGCCAGGTATTGCGGATAAGTTCACATTGACAGATACGGTGGTAGATGAGCTGGAAATCCAACCAGGGTCTGCCAAAGTAAGTGTAGCAGGCAAGTCCTACACTGCTTTAACCAAAGCGATTTCAATCAATGGTCAAACGATTGATATTACCTTGGACAAGACTCAATTGACCTCATTGAACCGTTTGATTTCTCGTCGTGGCGGCAATACTGTCCAAGAGATTGAGCTGACTTTCAAGGCTAAAATTCGCGAAGGTGCTGATTTAACTAAGTACAAGAAGAATGGCGTTGTCAATATTCCAAATACGGCAGATGTCATTCTGAATGATAAGAAGAAAACCTCTAAAGAGGTAACAGTTACTCCTCCGAAACCAAAAGAGCCAAGTGTAGGCAAGAAGATCAACGAAAGCTTGGATGATTACCAAACCTTTGATGGTCAACCATATAACTACAACATCACGGCAGCTGTTCCAAGCGATGCAGCTTCTTATAAGAAGTTTGTTATCAGCGATACTCTAGATAATGATTTGGAATTTGCCGGAGATGTGACCATCAAGGGAGAGGCAGCTGCACTCTTTGATATTCAAAAGAATGGTCAAACAGTGACAGCTACAGTCAAGGAAGGCAAGTTCCAAGACTTAGCGAAGTATTCATATATTGAGCTGCAAATCCCAGCTAAGGTTAAGAATGGTGTAAGTGGTAGAGTCATCGAGAACAAAGCTCGTATTAACTTTACCAATGAAAATAATCAAGAGAAAGAAGTGGAGTCTAATCCTGTTCGTGTGACCCCTCCACCTGTTTCTAAGAAGATTAATGAGAACTTAGACCATTTGGATATTGCGACAGGTCAGCTTTACAAGTACAATATTAAGACAAGTCTTCCAACTGATATTAAAGACTATAAGAAATTTGTCATTACGGACAAATTGGACAAAGACTTGTCTGTTGTAAATGAAACAGATAATAAGCCAGTCATCCAAGGGGCAGCTGCTAACTTCTTTGATGTGACAGTCGAAGGACAAACCGTAACGGCCACTATGAAGGACTTTGCCAATGCAGGTGCTTTAGCCGGCCAAGAGGTTGAGTTGGTCATCCCAGCTAAGATTAATGATGGCGTCACTCGCTCAAATATTCCAAATACGGCTACCTTTAGCTTCACAGATAAGAATGACCACAATGGTGAAAAAGAAACCATTCCTGTAACGGTGACTCCGCCAACAGAACCATCTGTTTCTAAGAAGATTAATGAGAAGCTGGACGAAGCGACAATCGCTGCAAGCACTGACTTCAACTACAATGTTAAATCGAAGCTTCCAAACGATATCACGACCTACAAGTCTTATGTCATTAGTGATACTTTGGATGAGAACCTTGAAGCAGGTAAAGCTGTTATCAAGGGAGACGCGGCGAAATTCTTTGATGTAACTGTCGCTGGCAATACAGTCACAGCAACAATGAAAGACTTTGCTCGTGCTGAAGACTTGGCCAATAAAGAGGTCGAGTTAGTCATTACAGCGAAGGTTAAGAAAGAGTCAACAGTTCCTGTTATCGAGAACAAGGCTAAGGTTACCTATACGAACAAGAATGACCAAGGTGGGGAGAAAGAAACGGAGCCTGTTCGTGTGACTCCACCACCAGTCAGCAAGAAGGTCAATAATCAGGAACATGCCGATTTGGGTAGTCTGAGAGAAACATTCAACTACGATGTAGAGAGCAAGATTCCAGATGTAGCTGATAAGTTTGAGATTTCAGATGAGTTAGTTCCAGAGTTAACATTTGATGGCCAAGCAACTGTTCAAATCGATGGCAAGGAAGTCAAAGATGCCACTGTGAAGACAGCTGGTCAAAAGCTGACTGTTACTTTTGAAAAGGATCAAATCGCAGCCTATGCAGGCAAGACAGTTCGTGTTCATTTTGGAGCGAAGATTAAGGATGGCGTAAGTTATGATGCTCTCTTGGCTAAGTATCCAAATGACACTGGAGATAAACCAGCTGTACCGAACAAGGCAAGCTATCAGGTTAACGATAATCCAGATTCTAAGAAAGAAACTAGTCCAGTAACCGTTACTCCACCACCAACAACGACTCCTGATTTGAAGAAGGAAGTAAATGGTGCAGATCATTATGATTTATCAAAACGGGATGAAGAGTTCACTTATACTCTGAAGACAGAGATGCCAGCGAACTCAACTGTCTTTGAAATCACGGATGAATTGAAATCTGTTCTGGAATTCGTAGGTAAAAAAGGCTCTGCCACTGTGAAGATTGACGGTAAAGATGCAGGAGACAAAGCGACTGTTACTGTCAAAGATCAATTGATTAAGATTGAATTCACAGAAGCTTCTGTGAAGGCGGATGCTGGTAAGTCCATTGAAGTCAACTTCAAGGCCAAGATTCGCAAGGGTGTTAGTCTGGTAGACTATATGGTACCAAATGAAGGTATCCGTATCATGAATAAGGCGTCTTATGTGATTGATAACAATCCAAAATATCGCAAGGATTCAAATGAAGTCCCAGTTACACCGCCAAATCCTGAGCAACCACCGATTGAGAAAACAGTCAATGATAAAGCTTCTGAGACACTCACAAACCGTAACGATGTCTTTACATATAAAGTAAAAACAACTGTACCGTTTGATGCGACGAGCTTCTCAGTAGACGACGAAATCAAGGATGTTTTAGAATTCGCAGATGCAGGCAGTGCCACTTTGGATGGCCAAGCTTTAGCGGCAGACCGCATCAGCATTAACGGTCAAAAGATTACCGTTTCACTGACAGAAGATCAAGTGAAGGCGAATGGTGGCAAAGAAGTGATTCTGAGCTTCCAAGCGAAGATTCGTGAGAATGCCAACCTTTCAGCTTATGTCACA
>NZ_LSJN01000047.1:0-471 GCF_001557225.1 Streptococcus sp. CCH8-C6 | reverse complement strand
AAAGTTTTGATAATCTATATGCTTCATTAGCAGAATCAGCTTACAGAGATAGACCCAATAAGTTTCCATATGAACAATTAGATTTGGAAAGATGGATAATACTTGATTTAGGCAAATCAATGTCATGAATACATATTTGTTGACCATCTAAGAAGGCAACAGCCAAAAGTTTTAAAAAGAAAAATTTTAACTTTCTTGGTATTGTTAGAAGAATAAATTAGCGGTATAATATTAACAAATCAATACAAGGAGGCACTATGAAGAAACGAACGAAAATCATACTTGTAACAGTTACATCAATAGTGGTATTAGTAAGTTTAGGAGGATGCGCCATGACTCAAAAAGAAAGTAATAAACAAGATAAGGAAGTTACTTCTTCAAAAAAGGCTATCAAAGATGATAAAGAAGCCATCAAACAAAAACAGCTCGCTTATCTAAAAAAGCATGAGCAAGAAATTATAGATTTGGTAA
>NZ_LSJN01000046.1:0-237 GCF_001557225.1 Streptococcus sp. CCH8-C6 | reverse complement strand
AGAAATATTTTAGAATTTCTTGAGAAATATTTGAAGTCTAGCTTGTATACTAAAATCAAACCTAAGAAAGCGAGAATATACCATGCAAACTGTTTTAGAAGTAAAGCAAGTTACCAAACAATATGGCCAGCAATACGCCCTCGATCATGTGAGTCTTTCAATCCAGAAAGGCGATATTTATGGACTGATTGGCAAGAACGGGGCTGGCAAAACCACTCTTCTCAAGACCATTAGCCG
>NZ_LSJN01000045.1:0-603 GCF_001557225.1 Streptococcus sp. CCH8-C6 | reverse complement strand
AAAAGTCAAGTCCTTCTTAATCGGACGAGACAATTATACAGACAGATTCTTATTTCTCTGAAAAGTAGGGATGAAACTTCAGACTCTTAAAAATAGGGATGCTGATAATGGTGATGGCAATAATTTTTATCAATCCAGGCAGGATAAAAGGAGTTAGGCCAACCTCTACTGACTTAGAGAAATCAAGTCCTCCAAAGAACTGCAGCCCTAAGATACCACCAACAAAGACGAGAGCGGCACCCAATACATTAGCTATAAAAATCATATAGAAAGGACTGTCCTTATGAGTCAGACTGGATGTCACAAGCGCAAAGGGTAAGAAGAACCAGAGATAACCGGCGCTTGGACCAAAGAGAGCCTGAAAACCACCGCTTCCTCCAGCAAAGACCGGCAGACCAATAGCTCCCAGCAGTAGATAAATAAAGACTGACAAAACAGCTTCGCGAGGTTTGAAAATCGTCGCAATCAAGCCGATAACAAAAGTCTGCAGCGTGATGGGAATGGGGCCAATGGAAATAGTAAATTGGGACAGGACAGCTAGGAAAGCTGCTCCGATAGCTGGGAGGGCAAGAAGAAATGCTTTGTTCTTGTTCATAAATAGTA